>JALNVJ010000007.1 GCA_023227645.1 Bacteroidales bacterium
ATCACAATCATTCCATCAAGTATTGAAAGCAAAATACATTGAGGGTGGAGTGCCATGGATGACACCTATCTTAATTGTTTTGATTTTAGGTTTGGCTTTAGTTATCGAACGTATTCTTTATTTAAACCTTTCTACAACAAATGCTGATAAATTATTAGTTCAAATTGAAGACAATGTTAAGAAGGGCAATTACGAAGGAGCAAAAGATGTTTGTCGTAATACTCGTGGACCTTTAGCTTCAATTTTCTTTCAAGGTCTTGACCGAGTTGATAATGGATTAGAAGATTCAGAAAAAGCATTAACATCATATGGTGGAGTTCAAATGGCAAGATTAGAAAGCAATATGGTTTGGATTTCATTATTTATCGCAATTGCTCCATCTTTAGGATTCTTAGGAACAGTTGTTGGGATGGTTCAAGCATTTGACGATATTGAAAAAGCAGGTGATATTTCTCCAACAGTTGTTGCAGGAGGTATGAAGGTAGCTCTTATCACAACAATCTTTGGTTTGATTTCAGCTCTTATTCTTCAAGTTTGTTATAACTATCTACTTTCAAAAATAGAAAGTATAGTTACAACTATGGAAGATGCTTCTATTTCATTTATGGACATCTTGGTTAAAAACAGAAAATAGTATTAAAAACAGAAATATTCCTTTATATGGAATAACAAACTATTTTAATTACTAAATTATTAACCAGGAGGTATAAAATGAAAAAAGATTTTAAAAAATTATATTGGACAATAGTAATAATATGGGGAACTCTTGCTTCACTAACTACAGTAATGTATGCTGTATTTTTTGAAAAAACAGCATTAGCTCAACTATTTTGGAATTTGTCTTATTGGACAGTGGTTATCTTTATTGCTCTTAGTGTGATTTCTGCATTAGGATTTGCATTAGGATTTATTATCAGAGGCTTTATTGATGATCCAAAAAAACAAATGGGAATTATTATTGCTGTCGGAGCATTAGCTGTAGCTTTTATAGGTTCATACCTATTTTCATCAGGAACAGATGTATCAGCAGACTTGTTTGAAAAAACAGGTGCAAATTATGGAAACTCTAAATTAATTGGAGGTTCTCTATATATGGTATATTTATTATTCTTTGGTGTAATAATTGCAGCTCTATATGCAGAGGTAGCAAAAAAAATAAAATAATTATGGCAAGAAGCAAAAAAGGTGTACCAGGATTGAATAGTAGTTCAATGGCTGATATTTCGTTCCTTTTGTTAACTTTCTTCCTATTAACTTCATCAATTAATACGGATTTAGGGATTCAAAGACGATTACCACCGCCATCCGATCCTAGTGTAGAGCCACCAGAAATTTATAAAAGGAACACATTTACCGTTAAAGTAAACCGTGCAGACCAACTTCTTTTTGATGGCCAGATAGGAGAGATTACAGGATTGAAAGAACGAGCTAAAGAATTTCTTTCTAATCCTCAAAACCTACCAACTCTACCTGAAAAAACTTTAATGGAAGTACCTTTAATAGGAAAGTATGAAGTTTCGAAAGGAGTTATTTCTCTTCAAAACGACAGAGGCACTTCTTATGATATGTATTTCAAGGTTCAAAACGAATTGACTTCTGCTATTAACGAATTGAAAGACGAGTTAGCAAAAACGAGATTTGGAAGAGGTTATAAAGATTGCCTTCCTGACCAAAGAGATGCAGTTGACAAAGCTATTCCAACAGCAATTTCTGAAGCAGAACCTAAAAATATAGGAGGAGATAAATAATGGCAAGATTTAAACAAAAAGGAGAAAGTTCAGCTCCGGCATTAAATACAGGTTCAATTTCGGATATTATTTTTATGCTTTTGTTTTTCTTTATGGTTATTACCACAATGAGAGAAAGTACCTTATTTGTTAAGGTAAACGTTCCTCAAGGTTCAGAAATACAAAAACTGGAGAAGAAATCCTTAAATAGCTATATTTATATAGGACAACCTCTTGAAATAAAGAAGTTCGGGTCAGCTCCACGTATTCAATTAAATGATCAATTTGCGGAAGTAAGTGATATTAGATCATTTATTGAATCAGAAAGAGCAGCTAAAAATGAAGTTGACGTTCCATTCCTTACAACCACTATTAAATGTGATAAAGATGTAAAAATGGGTGATGTTAGTGACATTAAGCAAGAGCTTCGTCAAGTAGGGGCATTAAGAATTATGTATGCAGCTTCTAGAAGAACAAAAGACACATACTAAGTTATATAGATTTTAAATTTAAGCTGCCTAATTTATTTTAGGCAGCTTTTTTTATTGGTTCTAAATATGGAATTTCAATGTAAAGAGTTTTCTCTAAACCATTCAAAGAGTTCAATGAAAATTGGGACAGATGCTATTGTTTTATCATCTTTGGCACCCGATATCACGCCTTCTAAAGTTCTAGATATAGGAACAGGTTGTGGGATAATTGCCCTATGTATGGCTCAAAAATATCCTCTATCCGAAATAACTGCAATTGATATTGATTTAAACTCTATTCAAGAGGCTAGGAATAACTTTAGTAAATCAAAATTTAATTCGAGACTTATTGCTAAGGAAATTGATTTGCTATTATTTTCCAAAGACAGGATTGAAAACTTCGATTTAATCATTACTAATCCTCCTTTTTTTATTTCAAGTCTAGAGAGTCCACTCCAAAATAGGACAAAAGCACGTCACACTTCTTCTCTAACATACGATACTCTTATTCAGGCTTCCCAATGTCTATTATCAAAAGAAGGCCTTCTCTGTATTATTCTGCCAAATAAAGAATCCGAAATATTTATTGAAAAAGCAGAAAATTCTAAATTCGAAGTAATAAAAAGAATAAATATTTATTCTAAACCAAATAAAGAATGCGAAAGAGTTGTGCTTTATCTTAAAGAACAAGATAATAACATCGCTCAAGAGAAATTATCATATTGTGAAGATCAAATCATAATTCTAAGAAATAATGATAATACTTATAGCCAGGAATATTTAGATTTAGTGAAGAGCTATTTACTTTAGTAAAACAAGAGTGATAGGCTTGGTTATTAGTAATATATTTCGTATATTTGCATAATAAAATTGTTAGGATTAGATCCTTAGAGATTTATTCAAAATTTACCCTTCGAATTCCCCAAAATAAAATGATGCACATCATTTGATATCTAAAACAAAGATTTATGAAATTAATACTAAGATTTAGAAAATTTAGTCTTTGATTTGAAATGTTTTTTTAGGGATTTATTGCTACAATTAAATAATATATATTTGTATTTTATAAGGGCGGGCTTGTTTTTTAAGAATATTATTTGCAAATTGAATGTTAAGAAATATACTTTATATATTTGAGGTCTTGTTTTTATTGGATAACAATGATTTTCATTATAATAATGAATAGTTTTTTCTCGTTATTAATACAAGACAATGCCTTGCCATACAAAATTAAATTTAGAAAGTAGAATTATATGGCTTATTTATTTTGAATACTAAGCATTATGTCTTACTTTTGCCAATTAGATTTTTCTGATATTAAAATAGTATATGAAGACAAAAACAATAAATACATTTCTAATAGTTCTTTTCCTTTCTGTGATTAGTTCTATTGCTATTGCGGTTCCTGCATATAATCAACTAATTATTGTTAAGCAATCGGACAATAAAGAATTATCTCTTTTTTTAAAAGGAGATGAAAAGGTTAGTTGGGCTAAAACTATAGATGGATATACTCTTTTGAAAGCTAAGAACGGAGATTTTGTTTATGCAATCACAAACGATAAAGGTGGTATTTCACCTTCAACAATTATTGCTCATAATGAGAACGAGAGAAATAAAGAAGAGTTAGAATTTCTTATATCCATTGATAAGCACTTGCTTTTCTCACAAGACCAGATAAATAATTTAAAGCAATTATGGGAATTTAAACAAAGCCCAGAATATCAACAGGCATATGTACAAGCCAAGACAACAGAGAGGCAGCTGCGAATAGTAGTTCTATTAGTTGGATATCCAAATAGGGCATTTACTTATGATGCTCAATATTTTGATGATTTATTTAATCAAGTTGGATATAATATTAATGGTAATGAAGGCTGTGTTAAGGATTATTTCTTAGCCTCAACCTTTGGGAATGTTGCTGTTACTGCAGATGTTTTCGGCCCATTTATTTCTAGTGCTGGTTGTGAAGCATATAGTTATGAGGTAAATAGTCATTTCGGAGCAAAAAACTTATTAACAGAAGCTATTGGTTTAGCAGATTCTTCAATCAATTTTGCTAATTATTGTAGTAATGGAAGTCAATATGTTGATTGCGTGTATATGATTTATGCAGGCTGTGCAACAAGTAGTGGTGAACCAAATTCAATATGGCCTCATAGGGGAGTATTATATCCTGCTGTACAAAAAGATGGAGTGTATATTTATAGTTATGCTTGTTCTGCCGAGCTTAATGGGACTACTGCTTCAGGACCAACCCCTCCTGTAATAGGAACAATTTGTCATGAATTTTCCCATGTTCTTGGTTTAGACGATGTTTATGATACAGATTATGGTGAAAGTGGTGGTGAGGCATCCTCTTCTTATGATTGGGATGTTATGTCATCTGGATGTTATAATAATGGAGCAAAAACTCCTTCTTTATGGAGTGCATTTCAACGTAATTCAGAAGGATATCTAGACTTAATTGAATTAAGCGTTACAACAACAGGCATAGGCAACAAAACACTTCCTCCACTTCATATTGCTAATACTGCGTATAAATTAACACTTAGTCCAACTGAATATTTTGTTCTTGAAAACCGTCAAAAAACTGGTTGGGATAGATTTCTCCCAGGGCATGGAATGATAATTACTCATATAGATAAGGGAGTTCCTGGATGGGATTCTAACTGTGCAAACTGTGATCCAACTTGGATGGGAATAGATATAAAAGAAGCTAATCCTTCAACTATTTATAATCGTGGAAGTAATCCTTTCCCTGGAACATCTAATAACACAAGCTTTACTGATACATCAAACCCAAGTAGCCTTTCAAATAGTGGTGTCTCACTAAATAGACCAATTACAAGAATAAAAGAAAATACAAATACTCAAAATATTAGCTTTGATTTTGGAGCAATATCCACAAATGCACCAAGAGCAATAACCAATGAAATACTAAGAATAACATCTGATTCAATCTATGTTAGTGTATCGGTTTTTCAATCCACAGACCCAATAGTTGAAAAAGGAATAGTTTATTCAACATCAAGCAATCCATTATTCACAGATACGAAAGTAATCAACTCCGAATCTGTTAATGACTTCACATCAGTGATTACTGGAGTTCTGCCTTCGACTACCTATTTTGTTAGAGCATATGTAAAGAATTCCTCATCAGCATACTTTTTGGGGGAAATTATCCAAGTAACAACCCCGTGTATTTCTTTTAAAACATTTCCATTTTCAGATAGCTTTGAATCTGATAATACCCTAACTTGTTGGTCGGAAGAATCCACTTCTTTTTTATCTAATGTTTGGAAGATAAAAGACTCAACCATATCGGGAGGAATTTCAATGGCTCAAGACGGTTCTAAGTTTTTCTACCTATCCTCAACCTATCCAACAGCACAGACAAGAAAACTAATAGCTCCTCAAATGGATATTTCTGTTCTTTCTCAACCATACTTAAAATTCTATTATGCAACCAAGGAGAGGGCTGGATATCAAGATGCGTTACGAGTTTACTATAAAACCTCAAAGCTAAGCCAATGGCAACTGCTTAAAACCTATTTTTCAAATACAACAAGCTGGACAATGGATTCTATTGCTCTACCAAATAAATCAAATACTTATTATATAGCATTTGAAGCGGAATTATATTCTGGATATGGTGTATGTATTGATAATGTATTGGTGTCAGAGGCCGATTTAATGGCATATCCTGTTGTTGATACTCTAAAAATTGATAATATTACAGATAATTCAGCGAGGATAACTTCAAAAATCCTTGGTCAAGGTTATACATTAATCACTGAAAGAGGAGTAGTTTATTCAAAAAATCCTTATCCAACCATAGAAGATTTTTTTATTGCTTCTTCAACACAAGGAATTGGACAATATATAATAAATCCTTCAAACTTAGAATCCAATACTGAATATTATTTTCGTGCTTATGCAAAAAACCAAGGGCTTATTTCATACGGAGAACAAAAATCAATTCTTACAAAATGTGAAAGAGTAAATACTTTCCCTCACTCTTTTATTTCAGAAAATATTGATAGTAATTGTTTTGATAAGGGTCTCAATTGGCAATTAACCTCTTTGGACGGAGGAGTTAATCCATATAGTGGATCAAATTTCTTTATGTTTAAACCAATTGAAAACACAAGCTCCAAGTTAATTATACCTATTATTAATCTTTTAAACCATGTTGATACAAAAATTAAGTTTAGGTATCATAAACCAGTTTCAAATAATAGTTTGATAGTATATTATAAAACGGGAATAGAAGGTCAATGGAATGTTTTAAAAACTTATACTTCTTCAACTAATGATTGGACCTTGGATTCAATTGATTTGCCAAATCCAAATGATAACTACTATATCAGCTTTGAAGGAATATCAGAAAATTCAAATCCAATATATATTGATGAAATTGAAGTAAATGGGATTTATCAATTGCCAATAGTTAATACCAGTCAAACAAGTTTATTAACTTATAATAGTATTCAAACAGGAGGAGAAGTTGTTTATTTAGGCACTAGCGCGGTTGTAGAAAGGGGAGTATGTTGGACTACAAATGGAACAGTTCCACAACCAACAGATTCAAAAATTGTTCTAGGCTCGGGGATGGGATCTTTCTCAACAAATATCAATAATCTTCAAGCAGAAACAACATACAGGATAAGGGCCTATGCAAAAAATAGTTATGGAACAGGCTTTGGTCAGGAATATATAATCACTACTCCTGCAATACCTATTTTTAATAACACAATTTCAGGGAATCAGAGTTTATGTTTTAATTCACCAACTCAAACTCTTGAGGGCTCAAACCCAACAGGAGGTAATAATGAATACTCATATCTATGGATTCAAAGTTCAGATGATCAAAATTGGGATTTGGCCGAAGATTCAGACTTAAGAATTCTTCAATCATATCTACCATTTAGAGCGCAAGAGTCTTTTTATTATAAAAGAATTGTTTATTCAAGATTAGTTGTAGACACAAGTAATTCTGTACTAATTAGAGTTTCTCCAAGAACAAAAGCAGGAAATGTATTTAGAGCCCAAGACACTATAACACTTAATCAAGAATTAAGAATGGAATTAAGGGCCTTTGTTGCAGATAGTTTTATTTGGGAAAGAAAGAAATTAGAATATGACTGGGTTCCTATTGCAAATGCTGATGAGGATAATTGGTTAACTGATACTCCAACAGAAGTTGGTTTATATTATTATAGGGTTAGAGTTAAGAGTGGAGAATGCCAAGAAGAAATATCAGGAATTGATTGGACATACGTTAAAAAAAGTATAGGATTAGATGATGATATAGAAGTTTCTGATAACAGTATAATAATATCTCCCAACCCATCTAGTGGAGAAATAAATGTTATATACAATAATCAAGAAGTCTTTGTCGGAGATTTATCTCTATTTGATATTAATGCAAAACAAATTAAGAAAATAGATAAACAAGTGTTAAATCAAGGAGATAATAGGATAAACCTTAATCCAATAGAGGCAGGTTCTTATCTTATTGTATTTAAGAACAAAAATCAAGTAATGTCAAAAATAATAATAATAAATAGGTAAAAGAAAATGAAAAAAATTATTACACGATTGCTTTTCGTTGCAATCTTACTAATCTCTCAGATTAGTATGGCTATTCCAGCCTATCCAGGATTAGTAAAGCTTTCACAACCAAATGGAGATGAAATTAGTGCATATCTTTTTGGAGATGAAAGAGTAAGTTGGATAGAATCAGAAGATAACTACACATTAATGGTTAATAAGGTAGGTTATCTTGAATATGCAATGATTGACCAAAAGGGAGGCATGACTCCTTCTGGAGTTGTTGCTAAGAGCCCTTCAATGCGTTCAGTATCGGATATTAATTTCTTATCAACAATAGATAAGAAAATCAGATATTCCAAGGATCAAATTGATATAATGCTTGAAATAACAAAGTCAATGGAAACTTCAAAGTCAGGAGGAGTTGATGGTTTAACTATTGGTATTAGAAAACTATTAGTAATCTTAGTTGATTATTCCGACTTCTCATTTACTTACACAAGACAAAATTTTGAAGATTTATTTAACCAAGTAGGATATTCAGCAAATTTAAGCACAGGATCTGTTAGGGATTATTTTGCTGCTTCTTCGTATGGTAAGCTTGACCTTCAATGTACAGTTGTTGGCCCATTCACTCTACCTCAAACAAGAAAATTCTATGGAGAAGCAACAGATTCTATGAACGATATAAATGCAAAACAAATGATTCTTGATGCTTGTAATGCCGCAGATGCAAGTGTTGATTTCAGTATTTTTGATAACGATCACAATTTAATTGTTGATGGAGTACATATCGTTTATGCAGGAAAAGGACAACATAATGGTGGAGGAACAGATGCTATCTGGGCTCATCGTTCAAAATTAGGAGCTCAAGATTTTGTTTCAAATGAAGGGATTAGAATTATTGACTATTCTTGTGCTTCAGAAAAGAACTCTACTGGTTCAATGTCGGGAGTTGGAGTTCATTCCCATGAATTTGGACATGTTTTAGGATTATGGGATTATTATGATGCAGACTATGAAATAAATGGAATATCAAAGACATTTGGAGATTTTGATATTATGGATGGAGGAGCATATAATAATAATGAAAAAACACCTCCTATTTACAATGCTTATTCTAAGGTTTTTCTTGGTTGGGCAAGTCCATATATAATCGACACCAATATGTTAATGGATATCACTTCATTTCACTCAACTGATTCTGCCTTAGTCTTCCAAATAAATACACCAATCAATGGAGAATATTTTTTGATTGAAAATAAAGATTATACAGGTTGGAATGGTAAAGTAGATGCAATGCAATATTATATTAACACAACTGGAGTTACAAGTGGATTACTTGCAATCCATGTTGATGAGTCAACTAATGCACTTGGGTGGGGAAGCAATTGTTTAAATTGTTATCCAAATAGAAATTCAGTTAAAATAATGAGTGCTGATGGAATCTATAATGGGATACAATCAAGCAATTCATGGAATTACTCTAGTATGTCAAATATGTTCTACCCAGGTTCAAGCAATATTACTTCCCTTACTGACCAAACAACATCAAACCTGCTTTCATGGGACAGCTCACCTTCAAATGTTTCAATTACTCAAATACAAAGGCTCCCAAATAAAAATATAACTTTCAAAACTAATGGAGGAGCTGATTATGGAGTAACTATTAACACTATAGGAGTAGATCAAATAACTCAAACATCTGTAGATTTATCTGGTTCAGCATCTGCATCCGTATTAGGTGATGCTACAATAATTGAAAAGGGATTTGCCATTAACACTAATCCTTATCCAAGAGTTGCAGACATGAAAATTGTTGTAACAGGACAAACACCAACATTCAACTTCACACTAACTAACCTTAATCCTGGGACAAGATATTATTGTCGCGCTTATGGTATTAATGCAAATGGTGTAAGTTATGGTGAACAAATCACATTTATAACAATATCTGATCCTATAACAAATAATGCAATAATTGATAGTAATTTTGCTGCTTGTGAAACTGGGGAAATGCCAACATTAATTGGAACAGACCCTCAGGGAGGAAGCGGATCATTCACATATCGTTGGTTAGAAAGTAATGATGGCGTTAATTGGATAATTACACAAAATGCAGGAATTAATAGAGATTACACTCCATCTCAAATGACTGTTCCAACATATTATAAGAGAGTAGCTATTTCTGCAGAAAAATCGGATACATCACAATCTAAATATGTTCCAATAGTTCCAATGACTGTTGCAGGAGAAGTTGCAATTGAAAATGACTCAATAATTGAAAATGGCACAACAGGAGCAATAACCCTAACAAATAATGTTGGAGATGTTGTTTTGTGGCAAAGAAAAGATGGTAATGAACAATGGGCAGTTATTGATGTAGGCAATGCAACAAGCTTTTCTCAAATCCTTGATGCGGAAGGTATTTATCAGTATAGGGTAAGAGTAAGAAATGGAGCTTGTCCAACAAAAACAACAACTCCAGTTAGCGTTTATGTAGATGAAGTTGGAATTAATGATATTGACAAAGACCTAATTAATTTTAACCTATATCCAAATCCTGTTAATGGAGAATTTACTTTGGATGTAAATCTTGAGTCAGGCAAAACAATAGATATGCAAATAGTTAATCTATTAGGAAAAATGGTTTATTTTAAATCAGATATAAACTCGAAAACTAAGATAAATGTTTCAACATTAGAAAGTGGAGCATATATATTGGTTTTAAGAGATGGAAAAAGAATAGTTGGAAGAAAGCAAATCCAAGTAATCCAATAATACTTTCCATACTTATAATATTAAATTCACAGATAAGGTGGGAGAGTATTCTTCTACCTTATCTTTTTTACATTAATAAAATATGAAGAAATATATTATATATTTTTTTCTTTCACTTTCTTGTCTATTAAGCCTTAATGCTCAAAACAAAAGAGTATTATTTATTGGGAATAGCTATACCGAAGTAAACAACCTTCCTTCAATGATTTCAAGCTTATCAACATCAATGGGAAAAACTCTCGATTATGAAACTCATACTATGGGGGGAGCAAGATTTATGACCCATTGGAACAGTATTTCAAGTTCAGGGTTATTACAAAAAATTCAAACAGGAAATTTCGACTTTATAGTAATACAAGGACAAAGTCAAGAGGTGGCTTTTCCTGATGATCAATTCTTCCCCGAAGTCTATTCCTATGCAAAAAAACTTGACAGCATAATAAAGCTCAACAGCCCCCAATCTAAGGTTGTTTTCTATATGACCTGGGGATATAGATATGGTGATGCTCTAAACTGTCCAAGTTTTCCTCCATTTTGTACTTACTGGTCGGGACTGTACAATATTTTGTGTAAAACGGGAAAGTATAGATCTAAACTCAGAGCACTAATCTGCCATCAAAGATACATAAAAACTTATTTAAAGAGTGCGTTGGATTTTACAACGGGCTTAATTCAGAATCATGAATCTTCGTTTTGAAATATTTTTATAACGAATTAATTAGCTTTCTTAGCTTGTAGTTTGTTTATTATTGCTATTAAGTAACCAAGGGCTATGAATGCACCTGGTGCTAATACGAATATTAATATGCCATCGTTATCTCCAATAAATTTGAAATTGAAAATTGAACCTGACCCTAGAATTTCTCTCACTGATCCAAGAATGGTTAGGGCTAGTGTGAAACCTAATCCCATACCAATTCCATCAAACATAGAATCCATTACTGTATTCTTATTAGCAAAGGCTTCTGCTCTTGCAAGAATTAGACAGTTTACAACAATAAGTGGAATGTATATCCCTAAGCTTACGTATAATGAGGGAACGTATGCTTGCATGGATAATTGTAGAATAGTTACAAATGATGCTATAACAACAATAAATGCTGGTATTCTTACTTTGTCGGGGATATAACTTTTGATAGCAGATATTACAATATTGGAGCAAATTAATACAAATGCTGTTGATAGTCCCATTCCTAAGCCATTGATTGCAGAGGTTGTTGTTCCAAGTGTTGGACACATTCCAACTAAAAGTACAAATATTGGATTTTCTTTTATTATTCCCTTTGATAATATACTTAACTTATTCATGGCTATTTTTGTTTTGTTGTTCTTGGTATATTTTGTAAGCTTCGTAAGCATCTCTTATTGATGAAAGAAAGGCTCTTGAAGATATTGTTGAAGCAGTGATTGCATCAATATCTCCTTTGTCCTTACTAACTGTGAAATTTACCTTATCTGGATTTTTTCCTATAATAGTTTGGTTGGCTTTGGAAGATTTAAACCACTCTCCTATTTTTGAACCTAAGCCCGGTGTTTCACTTGAAGATAGGATTGTGTAATTTGAAATTTCTCCGTCTTTATTAACTCCTACCATAATTTCAATTTTGCCCGCATAACCATCATTAGAATAAGTTTGGATTGCTGCTCCAACTAATTCTCCATTATCTTCTGCTGGATATATAATAAATGGGGTTTCTTTTCCCTCAAGTTTTATTTCAACTGCTTGACCAACCTTTGAGTTTTTATTTGGCAGAACGTCCTTTATTGCATCTGCTTGCTTTTTGCTTTTAGCCAGTTCAATTGGATCTTTGGTCACTGTGAAAACTCCTGCTAAAAGTGCAGAAGAGATAAGAGATATTATACCTAAAGATAATATCATATTTTTTAAAGACGATTCTAATTTTGCCATATTTTTTCTTGCTTTAAAATTAGTTTTAGTAGCCAAAAGGTTTTGGTTTGAATCCTTTGTTGATAAGAGGAGTTACTGCATTCATAATAAGAATTGCAAACGACACTCCCTCAGGCATAGGTCCAAAATTTCGGAATATTATTGTTAGTACTCCACAACCTATACCAAAAACTAATTGTCCTTTATAAGTTATGGGTGAGGTTACCATATCTGTTGCCATAAATATTGCTCCTAACATCATACCTCCTGCTAATAGATGATAAGCTGGATTAAGATATTGACTTGGGTCAATTAACCAAAGAATTAGAGCAAATATTCCTGCACTAAGAAGGAAAGATACTGGTATATGCCAAGTGATTACTTTTCTAAATAGTAATATAAGACCTCCTATAATAAGAGCTAGGGCAGAAACTTCACCCAATGATCCTCCTATATTACCAATAAACATATTCCATAGATCAACAGCTTGACCATTCTTTAGTGCTAGTAGAGGTGTTGGACCAGTTACTGCATCGGTAAGGCTATTTGAAAACAATGCTTTTGGTAGTGGCCAATCTGACATTGCAACCTTAGAGGGGAAGGATATAAAAAGAAATACACGACCAACAAGAGCTGGATTGAATGGGTTTTTCCCTAATCCTCCATAAGACATCTTCGCAACTCCTATTGCAACCAAAGCTCCTATTGCAAGAATCCATAGAGGAACACTTGCCGGAAGATTGAAAGCAAGAAGAATACCAGTTATAACGGCTGAGCCATCATTAATTGTAGGTTTAACTTTAAGTAAGTATTTCTGAATAAGCCATTCAAATAACACACAAAACAGAACTGAGGTTAATGTTACTATTAGTGCTGGTAATCCAAAATAATATACTCCTACCAAAAATGCAGGTAAAAGGGCTATTACAACAGTCCACATTATGCTTTTTGTGGTTTGTTTGCTCTGAATGTGAGGTGAGCCCGAAACAGTTAGTAATGACATATTCTAAAAAGTTTATTTATATATTATTGTTCTATCTCTTTGTCTCTAAATAAGACCTTGTGGAACGTATGATTTCTAAATATTTTATCTTATAATCTAATTCAAAATCCTCTTCCTTGCAAAAGGAAGTGAAGGATACAACCTTATTAAACATCTTAATGAAATAGAAATAACTAACGCAAGGCGTGTCTCCAATATAGTATTTTGTAAGGAACCAAATAGCTTCTTTCTCATTAATCTTTTCATCTCCTTGTTTATCAATACGAAAATCAACAAAAAACTCAGACCAGTCTATTGAATGAAAGTTTACATCAATATATTCCTCTAAGCTTCCCTCGTCCCAACGACTTGGAATAATTTGAAGTTTCTCTTCAATAATTTCATCATCACTCTCTGAGTCTATTTCATCTTCTGAATATTCTTCTCCAAAAGGTGGATATAGAGTTATCTCTCCTTCCTGACCCTCTTCCAAAGACCAATCATCAGGATAAGAAATCATATAATCATTTACCTTATCGATATATAATTCTCTCCCTATTTCTTGTGCAGAAACTACTGTCCAAGAAAAAACTAAGGCCATGAATAATATTATCTTATTAGCTTTCATAAATCGATTATTTTTGTGCTCTTTGGCGTCTTAGTTCTGCAATATTTGTTTTAGATAAACGAAGCATATCAAGAAGTGGTCGTCCTGCTGGACAGGTATAAAGACAAGTTCCACATTCTATGCAATCCATAGCAAATGCTTTTTCTGCATCTTCCCAAAGACGGTTTTCTGCTAATTGAGCAATACGTATTGGTTCTAATCCCATAGGACAAACAGTTATACATTTACCACAACGCAAACAATTAGTTTCTTCCTTACGAGAAGATTCCTTATCTGACATAAATAAAATTGCAGAAGTTGTTTTGACTGTTGGAGCCGAAAGGTCAGAAATTGCTTTTCCCATCATTGGTCCTCCACTTATAACCTTACCAGTGTCGTGTGGAAGTCCTCCAAAGGCATCTATTATTGATTGCATTGGAGTTCCTATCCTAACTAATAAGTTTTTCCCTTGTTTAAGATTCTTTCCTGTTAGAGTTAATATATTTTCAATTAGAGGTTTATTCTTTTGAACAGCTTTATATATAGCTTGAGCTGTACCAATATTATTTACAACACAACCTACCTCAATAGGTAGCTTTCCGCTTGGAACCTCTCTTTTTGTTAATGCATATATTAGCTGTTTTTCTGCACCCTGAGGATATTTTGTTTTTAATGGCACTATTTCAATTCCAACAAAACCCTTAGCCAATTCTCTCATTCGCGAAATAGCTGAAGGCTTATTTTCCTCAATTCCAACTAAGGCTTTCTCAACACCTAATGCCCTTTTCATTATTTCAATCCCAATTAAAGCTTCATCAGCAAGTTCGGTCATTAATCTATAATCGGATGTTAGGTAAGGCTCACATTCAGCTGCATTAATTATTAAATATTCAGCTTTCTTTCCTGGAGGAACCATATATTTAATATGAGTTGGAAAGGCTGCTCCACCTAAACCCACAATACCCATTTCCTTTATCTTCTCAATAATCTCTTTTGAATCAAGCTTAATATCACTAATAATTTCTTTTGAAGTATCAATCCCTTCCTCCCATTCATCTTCTTCCACATCAATATAAACTGCTTGTTTCTTATAGCCTGTGAAATCGGTTGCAAAATCAATTTTGGATACTGTTCCAGTATATGGAGAATGCGTGTTAGCACAAATAAATTGTTCTGCCTTTGCAATCAGTTGTCCTGTTTTTAACCTATCACCTTTTTGAACCACAAGTGTTGCTGGTGCTCCCAAATGTTGGGAAACAAATACAATTCCCTGTTTTGGCAATGGAAAAACTTCAATTGAACAATCATTAGTTAACTTATTTTCTTCTGGGTGAGCTCCACCCCTACGGAATGTTTTCATTGCTTGGATAGTTTTGTTAATTACTTTGATTTTGCTTTAAGCCTCAACACTTGCTTTTTCTTTCCTTGGAGGGAAGTTTATCTCATGAATAGATCCTGTTGGACATACCTCAACACATTTACGACAAAGCTTACATTTTTTATAATCAATATATGCAAGGTTATTGTTTAGAGTTATTGCATCAAAAGGACATTCCTTTACACATTTACCACAACCAATACAACTTACACTACAATTTTTCTTTGCAACTCCACCTTTCTCTGTGTTTACACAACTTACAAATACTCTTCTATTTTTTATTCCTTTATTTCTTAATTCTATTACATTTCTTGGGCATACCTTCACACAAGCACCACAAGCAACACATTTCTCTTCATCCACCACTGGCAACTTCGTTTCGGGATCAATCTTAATGGCATCGAAAGCACAAACAGCTACGCAGCTCCCTAATCCCAAACATGCATTAGGACAACCGCCTTCTGATGCCATGTTTAGATGAGCATATAAACAATCTTGCACACCTTCGTATTTAATTTTTGATGTTGTATTAATTGCTCCGCCATTACAACGAATTACTGCAATTTGAGGAGCAGACTCTTCTGGTTCCAAGCCCATGAATTTTGCAATATCTTCCATGACTTGGTTTCCTCCAACAGGACATCGCATCCCTTCAAGAGAATTGTTTTTTACAATGTTTTCAGCAAGCGAACGACAGCCTGCATAACCACACCCACCACAATTTGCTCCAGGTAACATATCCGTTAGGGAGTCGATTCGAGGGTCTTCAATTACTTTAAACTTTTGCGCAACAAAATAAAGGATTATAGCTGCTAAGGTTGCGGTTAAAACTAAAACCAAGATTGAGAAAATAATAGTTGACATAATATCTTAAACTTTATGTAGATAAAATTACAAGATGCAAAATTACAATAAAATAATATTAATTCCTCTAAAAATTATCTAAAACTACTTAAAAGAGAGATATTCTAAGCTAGAAGCCTAACCCTAAACACCCCCTATTAGATTGTATTATTGTAAATTATAATAATATTTAGTTGTTTTCTTTACTCCTATCAATATAGTGAGTATGGAGGTATTCGTGAGATTTAAAAGAACTGGGAGATCCCCACATATCATAAAACCTTTTTATTGAAGGGTTTTCATGAGATTGACGTAGGGGTTTATTTTCATCTTCCTTATATAAAATACTCATCCTCTTCTCTCTAAGTTCTGGGTCATGACTTCTTGGTTGACCTCCTCCACAAATACATCCGCTAGGACAACCCATAACTTCAATAAAATGATAAGGAGATATTCCATTTTTAATTTGCTCAGTTAATATTTTTGCTCCAGAGAGCCCACTTGTAACTGCAACCCTAAGTTCTATACCTTCAAATTGCTTATATTGAGGAAGGACTCCTTCAAGTTTAATTGTTGCTTCCTTAATTTTATCTAGTCCAACTATTGGATCAATATGAAGATTCTCAAATGGTAGATTTTTCCCCATTAAAATAGCATAAACAGTTCTTAGGGCAGCTTCCATAACTCCTCCTGTTAGTCCAAAAATATCGGCAGCACCAGTTGAGAATCCCATTGGCTCATCAAATTTTTCATCTGGGAGATTAACAAAATCAATACCAGCCTGTTTAATAATCGTCCCAAGCTCTCTTGTAGTAAGAACTGCATCAACATTCATCATTCCGTCGTTTTGCATTTCATCTCTTACACATTCAAACTTCTTTGCAGTACAAGGCATTACAGAAACTACAAACATTTTTTTAGCGTCCAAGCCTTTCGACTCTGCATAAAATGATTTTGCAAGAGCACCAAGCATCATATGTGGAGATTTGCAAGTTGAAAGATTTGGTATTTGCTCTGGATAATAGCTTTCAAGATACTTAATCCAGCCTGGAGAACAACTTGTTATCATTGGTAATACTGTTTTTTTATCAGATACATAATCTGTTAACCTCTGCAATAATTCCATTCCTTCTTCCATAATGGTCAGATCTGCTCCCCAGTCGGTGTCAAAAACATCATCAACCCCTAAAGCTCTAATTGCTGCAGCCATTTTCCCTGTTACCGATGTGCCGACTGGATAGCCAAATAATTCTCCAAGAGCCACTCTCACTGCAGGTGCTGTTTGGAATACTACTCTTCTATTTGGATCATTTATTGCTTCCCAGACCTCTTCAGTAGAATCTGTTTCTTTTAAGGCTCCTGTTGGACAAACTACAGTACATTGACCACAATAAGTGCATTTTACATCTCCAATTGGAAGATCCATTGCAGGAGAAATAAGAGTATTAAATCCTCTGTTTTGAGCATTTAATATTCCTACCCCCTGAACCTCATTACAAATAGTTATACATCTACGACAGAGAATACATTTGGATAAGTCCCTTGTTATAGATACAGACTTATCTATCTGTGTTCTGCAAGATGTAGTTTCAAATCTATTTCCCTCAATACCTAAGGTTTCTCCTAATTTTTGAAGCTCACAACTTAGGTTACGATTACAACTCAAACAAGCCTTTGCATGGTCTGAAAGCATTAGCTCATAAAGAACTTTTCTTGCCTTAATAACTTTTGAGCTATGGGTAAAAACAACCATTCCTTCTTTAACCTTTGTCATACAGGCAACCATTAAGGTTTTAGCTCCAACAACCTCAACAGAACAAATCCTACAAGAACCAAATTCATGAACACCCTCCAAATAGCATAGATTAGGTATCATAATTCCATTATCCTTTGCTGCCTTTAATATCGTACTATCCTCAGATGTTACTATATTCTTATTATTAATTATTAAATTTACCATCTTATTTATCTCCTTTCACAGTGTAAACAACGCATTGACTCTGCTATTGCATTTAATTTATGAAAACCTATTACAACCTCATCAAACGTATTCTTTCTTTGATTTGGAGGCAACATATCTTTTTCAAATTGCTTATGGTTAACAATTTCGTCATCATCATAAACTGAAGGGATTTCAATATCTTGTCCTTTGTTTAATATTCCATTCCCTCCTAAATATAAATCTATTGACGATGCTGCTTTCTTACCATCAGCAATAGCATTAATAACATCTTCAGGTCCTCTAACAATATCTCCTCCTGCAAATACTCCTTGCATAGTGGTCATCATAGTTTCTGTATCAATTACAAATGTCCCCCATTTTGTTTGTCCAATTTCATTTTTACCTATAAATGGTAAGTCTGCATATTGACTTACGGCAGGGATAACAAAATCGATATCTAAAAGAAAATTTGAACCCATTACTTCAACAGATTTTCTTCTTCCTGATGAATCAAAGTCAGATAATTCCATTCTTATACATTCAATGGATTTTACTCTATTATTTTCATTCTCCATAAATTGAACTGGGGCTGTTAATTCCATAATTTCTATACCCTCTTCTAAAGCCTCAACTATTTCTTCATAATAGGCTGGCATCTGATTTATGGTTCTTCTGTATAGGACTATTACTTTCTCTGCTCCAATTCTAAGTGCTGTTCGGGCTGAATCTATTGCTGTATTACCTCCACCAATAACTGCTACTACGCCATGGAGTTTGAAATCAGGGTCTAAATGGATTTGTTTTAGGAATGTTATTCCATGTATTACACCTTCCAGATGTTCTCCATTTATATTTATTTTTTGTGGAAATTGAGTGCCAGTCGAAACATATACTGCTTGATTATTATCAATCAGATGCTTGAAACTTATATCTTTTCCAATTTCTGTATTAAGATGTATCTTTACACCTTCTTTTTCAATTAGGTTAATTTCGTGTTGGAGAATATGTTTTGGCAATCGATATTCAGGAATCCCATAAGCTAATACACCTCCTGGTTTTGATTCAGACTCATACACATCTACATCATAACCAATATTTACTAAGTAGTGAGCACATGTTAATCCTGATGCTCCAGCTCCTATTATAGCTATTCTCTTATCTTTTTTCTTTGGAAATGTCATCTGCATCTTCCATGGAAGTTCATTTTTGAAAGCATAATCAGTAACAAATCGTTTCAGGTCTCTTATTGCCACTGCTTCATCTACTGATCCTCTCCTACATTTCGATTCGCAAGGTCGAGTACATATTCTTCCACATACGGCAGGAAAAGGGTTTTCTTGCATAATTAAATTATAGGCATCTTGGAATCTTCCTAATGATATCAACGATACATATCCTGATATATTGACATTTGCAGGACAAGTATTTTCACATGGGGAAGTAAACATAGCTGAACATACTCCAGCTCTACAGTATTTTTTATTAATATGCTCTTCATATTCTTCTCTAAAAAACCTTATGGTGGAGAGAATTGGGTTAGGAGCTGTTTGTCCTAATCCACACATTGCAGTTAGTTTTATGGTTTCTCCTATTTCTTCCAAAAGTTCAATATCTCCTTTTTCCCCATCTCCTTGAGTTATTCTTTCAAGTATTTCTAACATCCTTTTAGTTCCAACTCTGCATGCCAAACATTTCCCACAAGATTCATCGCAAATAAAGTCCATAAAGAACCTCGCAGTATCCACCATACAGGCATCTTCATTCATAATAATCAATCCACCAGAACCCATAATGGCACCTATTTTGTTAAGTGACTCATAGTCGGCTGGAGTGTTAAGGTTTTCTTTTGTAACACAACCTCCTGAAGGACCTCCAATTTGAGCGGCTTTAAATTGTTTCTTATTAGGAATACCCCCTCCAATACTATAAATTATACTTCCTATGGTTGTACCAATAGGAATTTCAATTAATCCTGTATTTACTACATCTCCTGCCAATGTAAAAACTTTTGTTCCTGTTGCATTTGGGAGTCCAAATCCAGAGTACCATAATCCTCCTTTTCTAATTATTTTTGGAATATTGGCTAAGGTTTCTACATTATTTATTATTGTTGGATGTTTAAATAAACCTTCTTGGAACGGAAATGGAGGTTTTTGTCTTGGCTCCCCTCGTCTTCCTTCAATTGAAGCTAAGAGAGCTGTTTCTTCTCCACAAACAAAAGCACCAGCACCTATTCTTATATCTAAATCAAAGCTAAATTTTGTTCCAAATAGGTTTTCTCCCAATATGCCATATTCTCTTGCTTGATTTATTGCTTCTTTCAATCTATCTATCGCAATTGGATATTCAGCCCTAATATAAACATAACCTTGTGAGGCTCCTATTGCAAAAGCAGATAATATCATTCCCTCAATTACCGAATTAGGATCTCCCTCAATCACACTTCTATCCATAAAAGCACCAGGATCTCCCTCATCTGCATTACACACCATAAACTTAATATCACTCTTTTGCATAGATCCGCTTCTGAGTTTAATCCCCGTCAAGAAACCTGCTCCTCCCCTTCCTCTAAGACCTGATTTCTCAACCTCTTCAATAACCTTTTCTTGATCTTGATTTATTATTGATTGAAACGCTGCAAAATATCCATCTTTTGCAATATAGGCATCAATATTATTAAATTCAATTAAGCCACAGTTTTCTAAAACAATCTTAGTTTGAAGTTTAAAAAATTCTATATCATCTATGCATGGAACATAACGTTGGAGTGATTTATCAAAAAAAGTATATTCATTACATATTTCATCGTTAACTAAATGACGATTAACAATATCTTTTGCCTTAATAGGGTTTAAACGCGTATAGAAAATTCTTTGAGGGAGTATAAGTGCAACAGGCCCCTCTGCACAAATACCCATACAGCCCGTTTGAATAACATTGATTTCTTCATTAAGACCTAAAATTGTTAGTTCATTTCTAATTGCATCATCAATCTCCTGACAGTTAGAAGAAACACAACCTCCACCTCCACAAACTAAGACATTATATTTATATTTACCATATTCAGCCAAATACCTATTCTTTATATTCTCTAACTGATCAATTTTAGTAATTTTATTCATAATTTATTCCTCCAATTTAATATTTAGCCAAGATTGATTTCAGTCTATTAGGATTAACTGACTTATAAACCGTATTGTCAATCATCATTGCAGGAGCTAATCCACAAGCTCCAATACAACGAGCAATTTCTAAACTAAACTTCCCATCAGAAGTGGTTTGGCCAACCTCAATTGAAAGTTGTTTTTTTAACTCATCAACCAATTTCTTCCCTCCCCTAACATAACAAGCTGTTCCCATACATATTAAAATAGTATGTTCTCCTCTTGGTTTAGTAGAAAAAAAGGAATAGAAAGATACAACGCCAGATACCTCACTAACAGGCATCTTCATTTTTGTGGCAATAAATTGTTGAATCTCAAGAGGCAGATAGCCATAAATTTGTTGAGAAATATGAAGAATTTGGATTAAATTGCTTGGTTTAGCACCATACAAATCAATCGCATTATCAATCTGCTCTAATTTACTTATACCCTGTTTATCACAGCAATTATCGGATTGGGTTTCATTCATAATGTAATCCCTCTATTTAAGAGAACTCTAAAAAAAAGTTAAAGTCCTAAGTTTATAAATATATTTAATTATTCCAATATGCTTTTAAAACCTCAAAGCCATACCAATCAGAAGCTTAGACTTGAGGGCTCAATAATACAATATTTTATTGAAAGATACAAATAAAAATATATAAAAATAACAAATATGATTTATATTAATTGATGTTCAGGTATTTTCGTTTAAAGAAATAAGTAAATAAACAGAACTTTTAGGATACTGCCATTTTATCAAATTAACTCAAAATACAATCTAATAAAAACAACTCAATACTAAGAATAAATTTACTAAGTCTTGATATTAAATTCTTGAATCTTTGATTCAGCAAGACCGTTGCAAGGTAAAAATCAACATTAAAGACTAGCAAACAGGTTGTTAAAAAGAAAAGTCAAATAAGTATTCTTCAATTAAACCAATTCAATAATAAATTGGGAGGAGATAGATCAACTTATCAAAAGACCAAGTAAATGATAGGATATCATTTAGTAAATTCTTAGGATTAAGTTTGGAAGACAATTGCCC
>JALNVJ010000008.1 GCA_023227645.1 Bacteroidales bacterium
AATCTAAAATCATTTTCTAAGGCAAATTTATAACAATCTTTCCATTTTTCACCTATCATTGCCGACACTAATAATAATAATGTACTTTTAGGTTGATGAAAATTGGTTATCATTGCCGACACTATTCTATATTGATATGAAGGAGCAATAATTATTTGAGTTTGTCCACATATTATTTCCTGATCACCCATTTTTTCGATAATTGCTTCTAATGCTAGCTTAGGACTAATCTCAATTGCTTTTTGGTATGGCTCCCATTGTTCAATATTAATTTCTAAGTCAGTATTTTTATTTTCAATTAACTTAATTCCATGCCAATATAAACTTTCGATTGTTCTAACTGAGGTTGTGCCAACACAAGTAATTTTTTTTTCAATATGTTCTATTAAATCCTTTATAACTTGTTTTGTTATAGTAATTTTTTCAGTGTGCATAGTATGTTCAGCAATTGAGTCTGTGCTAACAGGCTTGAAAGTGCCAGCGCCAACATGAAGAGTAACAAAACTTGATTTAATTTGTTTTTCCTGAAGGTCTAGAAATGTTTTTTCTGTGAAATGTAATCCAGCAGTAGGAGCTGCAACTGAACCTTCCTGGTTTGCATAAATTGTTTGATAGTCGTCGTTATCCTCTTTCCTTGCGTCCCTATTCAAATAAGGAGGTAGAGGAATAACTCCCATAAGAGCCAAAACTTCTGCAAAAGAATATTCTTCAGTCCATGTAAATCTAACAATCCAAGCATTATCAACCTGAGTTTCTCTTTCTGCAAAAAGTTCAATCAGTCTTCCTTCAAACTCAGTGGTTTTCTTTAAAACTCCTGTTTTCCATTTTTTGTTGTTACCAATAAAGCATTTCCACTTTCCTAATCCTTTTTGGGCAAAAGCTATTTGAATTTCATTTGGTTGTGTTGGTTCTAGGCAGAAAACTTCGATAATAGAACCAGTATCTTTTTTAAAGAAGAGCCTTGCATGTACAACCTTTGTGTCGTTATATATTAATAGATTGTCCTTATCTAAAAGTTGAGGCAATTCAAAGAATGGAATCTCTGAAATTGCCTCATTTTTTAAAACTAGAAGTTTAGCCTTATCTCTTTCTTCAAGAGGAAATTTTGCAATTCTTTCCTCAGGTAAGGCATAATCAAAGTCAGCAATAGCAATGTCTAATGACTTGCCTATCATTTATTCTTCAATAAGTTTAAAATCGTAATGTTCCATTACTGGGTTGTGCAGTAATTGATTGCAAGCATTGTCAACTAAAGAATTTGCTTCTTCTTTTGAGGAAGCTTCAACTTCCAAAGTTATATGTTTACCTATTCTAACATTAGATATTTGTCCTAGTCCTATATTCCCCATTGAAGAGGTTACAGCTTTTCCTTGAGGGTCTAACAAAGCCTTTAATGGCATTACATCGATTTCAGCAATAAATTTCATTTCTTTATTTTGTTAATGATTAATGATTCTATTATATAAACTATTATTATAAGTGGAATTGAATATAAATTAAATGCAAATATAAGTAATATTGCAATTATCAAGAAAATAAATTTATCTTTATTTTCTTTCCATCTTAAATTTTTAAATTTTAAGGCAAAAAGAGGGAGCTCTGAAACAAGCAAGAAAGACATTAGTATTGAGCCTAGCAAAATAACTATTGGGTTTAATAAAATTGCAGTTAGATTTGTGTAAAATGCTTGTGTTCCTATTCCCCAAAGATGAATTGAATTTGTTTCAAGATAATATATTATTGGGAGAGAAATCCAAATAAGAGCATTGGCTGGAGTAGGAACTCCAATAAATCCCATTGTTTGACGTTCATCAACATTGAATTTCGCTAGTCTATATGCAGACATTAGAGCCATGAAAATAGGTATAAAAACGAGGAAAGAAAACTTTAATAAGAATGGGTTTAAGAAGTAGAACTCTTGAAGTAAGTCAACGGTAATTAAACTTGGAGCAACCCCAAAGGTTACTAAATCAGCCAAAGAATCTAATTCCTTTCCAATAATTGAATATGCTTTCAATAGTCTTGCAACCATTCCATCCAAGAAATCAAATAGAGCTCCTAAAATAATTAAAACAGAAGGTATGATAATGCTTTCAGTAGTGTATAAAGTGTAAATTGAAAGTATTCCACATAGTAGATTTAGAAGAGTAATTGTATTCGGAATTTGTTTTTTTATCATTTTTATTTCTTGTTTGAATCTTCAAAATTACTCAAATATTGCATATCATCGAATTATTTCGACACTTTTTGTATATGAATTAGGGTTATATTCTTATATTTGCACATTAAAACAATATTAGAACTAAAGAAATGAAAAATAAAATTATTACTCTGTTAGGGGTATTATTCGCTTTTTTATCAATAACTTTTGTTTCTTGTCAAGAGGATCAAACATTGGCATCAGATGATTGGAATGGTAGCTGGAAGCTCAGTGAAGATGTTATTTTCCCTCAGACAAAAAAAATGGAAAATTCTACAAAATCCAATACCGGAACAATTAAGATAGATCCTAATGATAGTAGACAAATAATAATAAGTGGGGATTTATTTGGACTCTATTCAACTCTTGAAATAAGAGCAACAGTAGTTACCACATCAGCTTCATTCGAACAACAAGTAGGAGGTTATAAAATGAAAGGAACTGGAGTTTTAGTAAGTGGAGATAAAATTAACTTTAACTTTACTATAACGACTGAAACAAATGATATAGAGTCGTACGAAAGAACAGCAACGAGAATATAATAAAAAAACAATATATTATGACAGATTCATCAAAAAGTTTAATTCAAGAGTGTACAAACAATATGCAAGGAGCTGTAACGTTTCTTGAATCCTCATTGAATAAGATTAAAGCAGGGAAAGCATCTCCTTCTATGCTTGAGGGAATAAAAGTAGATTATTATGGCAACCCAACTTTAATTGATCAGGTTGCAAACATTTCTACTCCTGATTCTAAACAAATCGTTATCCAACCTTGGGAAAAATCAATGCTATCACCAATTGACAAAGCAATTTTAGCAGCTAATCTTGGTTTTACTCCAAAATTTGAAGGAGATATGCTAAGAATTGTTCTCCCTCCAGTTACTGAAGAAAGACGTAAGGAGCTTGCTAAGAGAGCAAAAGCAGAAGTGGAAGATGCAAAGGTAAGTATTAGAAACGTTAGAAGAGGAATAATTGATAAGATTAAGAAATCAAAAGACCAAGGAGTTTCAGAAGATGAAATAAAGTCTGTTGAAAAAGAAATCGAAGCAATTACTGAAAAAGAGATAAAAAATACAGAAGAGTTATTTGTTATCAAGGAAAAAGAAATAATGTCTATCTAAGCTGATGAATATTCCCTTTTCCCCTCCCTATATCGATGAGGATGTCATTAAAGAGGTAAATGATAGCCTTAATTCAGGTTGGATAACTACAGGTCCAAAAGTTGCAGCCCTAGAACAAGGCCTACAAGAATATTGTAAGGCAAAAAGAGTTAATTGTGTTAATTCTTGGACAAGTGGCACAATTCTAATATTAAGATGGTTAGGGCTTAAGGAAGGAGACGAGGTTATTGTCCCTTCCTATACCTATTGTGCAACAGCAATGGCAGTTATGGATGCTAATGCAAAGCCTATTATGGTAGATATCACAAGAAACTTAACAATTGATGTTGAGAAAATAAAACAAGCCATAACCCCAAGGACAAAAGCAATAATACCTGTAGATTTAGGAGGAGCTCCTTGTGATTATGAAAAGATTATGGAATTAATCTGTTCTAAAGAAATTAGAGAACAATTTATTGCGTCATCTGAAAATCAAGAAAAACTTGGAAGAATAATGATTCTTTCAGACTCCGCTCATTCTCTTGGAGCAACCTTAAAAAACAAAACAATAGCTCAATTGGTTGATGTTAGTGTTCTCTCTCTTCACGCAGTTAAAAATCTAACTTCAGCAGAAGGAGGAGCAATTTGTCTTAATCTTCCTGAACCTTTCGATAATGACGAAACATATAAGGAGTTAAGAATATTATCATTAAATGGACAAACAAAAGATGCTTTTACTAAAACCAAGGCGGGAGCATGGCGTTATGATATTATTGCTCATGGAATGAAAATTAACCTTCCTGATGTTAATGCTGCAATTGCATTAGCTCAACTTCGAAAATATGATTACCTACTTGGAGAAAGAAAGAGGGTATATAATAGATACTCAGAACTTCTAAAAGAATATCATTGGGCCATACTTCCTCAACAAGATGTCGAAGATCTAACAACTTCCTATCATTTATATGCCTTAAGGATTAATCCAATAACGGAGGAACAAAGAGATAATCTAATTCAATATATGGCAGATAGAAATATATCAACTAATGTTCACTATATCCCAATGCCAATGCTTACTCTTTTTAAAAATATGGGCTATAAGATAGAAGACCATCCTATTGCTTACGAAACCTATAAAAGAGAAATCTCCTTGCCAATCTATCCCCAATTAAGCAACCAAGAAATCGACTACGTAGTAAAAGTCCTAGTAGAAGGATATTATGCGATTACTCTTTGAGATGAAAAGATTATTTGATTTTTTTGCCTCTTTGTTTGGGTTAATTATCCTTAGTCCTTTATTTATTATTATATCTTTATTAATAGGTTTCGGGAGTAAGGGCGGAATATTATACAGACAAATTAGGGTTGGAAAAGACAATAAAGACTTCAAAGTTTATAAGTTTCGCTCAATGGTAGTTGATTCAGATAGAAAAGGATTATTATCTATTGGTAAGGATGGACGAGATCCAAGAGTAACAAAAATTGGATATGTTATCAGAAAATATAAATTAGATGAATTACCTCAGTTAATTAATGTTATTAAAGGAGAAATGTCATTGGTAGGTCCTAGGCCAGAGGTAAGAAAATACGTTGATTTATACACAGAAGAAGAAAAGCAAGTATTAAAGGTAAAGCCAGGCATAACTGATATTGCGTCTATTACTTTTAGAAATGAAAACGATCTTCTTGCTCAAAGTGCTGATCCCCAAGAATATTATATTAAAGAAATTATGCCTCAAAAGCTTGCTCTAAGCCTATCATATATTCAAAAAAGAACATTCCTTTCAGATCTAAAGCTAATATTCAAAACCATTATTGGTTAATAATAAAAAGAGAGGTAAAATTCCTTTAAAATTAAAACGAAGAAAGGATTTCTTAACTCTTCGTTTCATGAAATTAAAACGGTGATTCAAGAAATTAAAACGCCGTAATAATTTATTAAAACGTCGTTTTAATATTCTTATAGCTTTTCAGAAGAAATTGCACGTTTATATAGTTGAATTGTGTTTTCAAGTCCATAGTATAATGCATCACAAATTAATGCATGGCCAATAGAAACTTCCATTAAATTTGGAATGTTTTGTTGGAAATACTCTAAATTTATTAAATCTAAGTCGTGACCTGCATTTAATCCTAATTCTTGATATTCTGCTTCCTTTGCAGCTTTAATAAAAGGATGAATAGCTTTCTCTCTATTTTCTATATATCCACTTGCATAACTTTCGGTGTAGAGTTCAACTCTATCGGCACCACATCTTTTGGCACCCGCAACCATTTCTTGTTCTGGATCAACAAAAATAGATACTCTGGAAACTTGTTTTAAGCGAGCAATAATATCTTTTAAGATATCTTCATACTTAATAGTATTCCAACCAGCATTGGAAGTTAATACATTGTGAGCATCAGGAACCAAAGTAACTTGAGCTGGTCTAATTTCTTCAACCAAGCGCATAAAATCTTCTGTAGGATTTCCTTCAATATTAAATTCAGTTTTAAGAAGAGGTTTCAATGATCTAACATCCGCATACCTAATATGTCTTTCGTCTGGACGGGGATGAACGGTTATTCCTTCTGCTCCAAAACGTTCGCAGTCAATAGCAACGTTTAATATATCAGGATTATTTCCTCCTCTTGCATTACGAATAGTTGCAATTTTATTAATATTTACACTTAACCTAGTCATATTTTTTCAATTATTTTTGCAAAGATACTAATGTAAAATTATTATTTACTAATTTTGCAAATGAAACTAATATCTAATACATTTATTTATGATAAGTTTTACTTTCGCTATTATCTTTTTAATTCTAGGTTATATTATTTATGGAAGTTTTGTTGAAAAGGTCTTTGGAGCAGATAAGAATAATAAAACTCCGGCTATTTTAAATCCAGATGGAGTTGATTATGTTCCTCTTCCGTGGTGGAAGATATTCTTAATTCAATTTCTTAATATAGCAGGTTTAGGACCTATCTTTGGTGCAATTATGGGTATTATGTTTGGTCCTGCTGCCTTTTTGTGGATAGTATTAGGAACAATTTTTGCAGGAGCTGTTCATGATTATATATCAGGAATGTTATCTATTCGTCAGAATGGAAGTTCACTCCCAGAAATAGTTGGTACACAGCTGGGAAATGGAGTAAAACAATTTATGAGAGGGTTTTCTGTATTGCTCCTTGTTCTAGTTGGAGCTGTATTTGTATCTGGACCGGCAGGGCTTCTGAATGGGATTGCTCCCTATTTATCTTCAACTTGGTGGGCTGTTATTGTTTTTTCATATTATATTATGGCAACTCTTTTACCTATAGATAAATTGATAGGAAAGCTCTATCCGGTTTTTGGATTTGCTCTTTTATTTATGGCATTAGGTATATTAATTGCAATTTATGCTAGATCTGCAGCCGTACCAGAATTATGGCAAGGTATAGCTAATCAAAATCCTCAAAATCTACCAATATTTCCAATGATGTTTATCTCAATAGCTTGTGGGGCAATTTCTGGGTTTCACGCAACTCAATCTCCACTAATGGCTCGTTGTATTAAAAATGAAAAGATGGGTAAGAGGATATTTTATGGAGCTATGGTTTCAGAAGGTATAGTTGCATTGATTTGGGCTGCAGCAGCTAGTAGTTTTTATGGATCAATTGTAGGCCTACAAGATTATGTTTCCTCTCTACCATCAACAGCAAATAAAGCTGCCATTGTAGTTAATGAAATATCTCATTCTTGGTTAGGTGTCTTTGGTGGGCTATTAGCAATGCTAGGAGTTATTATTGCTCCCATAACTTCTGGCGATACAGCTTTGAGGTCTGCAAGGTTGATTGTAGCTGATTTTTTAAATTTTAATCAAAAGCCAATTAAGAATAGATTATTGGTTTCTATACCTTTATTTGTCGTAACCTTTCTTCTTTTACAAATAAATTTCGATATACTTTGGAGGTATTTTGCTTGGAGTAATCAAACTCTTTCAGTTTTCACACTATGGGCTTGTACGTTTTACCTGATGAAAGAAAATCGACAATACTTAATATGTCTTTTCCCTGCGATGTTTATGACGGCAGTAAGTGTTAGCTATATATTATATGCGCCAGAAGGTTTGAAGCTTCCTTATGTCTTGTCAATATCATTAGGAATATTCACATCTATAGTCTTTCTTCTGATATTTTTAAATACGAGAAAGAAATTTAGGAAATCAATTTGACCTTGTTTCTCCTTTTATTTCTTAGTTTAGTTTAAATGTTATACCTTTGTAAACTATTTATTTGGAAAAAAGGGTATATATTTGTCTATGGAAAAGCGCTGGGTTTTAAAGCAATATGGAGATAAGAGTTTAGTTGAAAAACTTGCTCAAGATCTTCAAGTGGACAAAACTTGCTCTCGTCCAGAAGATTTTGACGTCTATAAAATAATTGCTAATCTTCTTGTTCAACGAGGCATCAACAATTATAATGATGCAAAAGAGTTTTTTAGACCAAATATAAAGGATTTACACGACCCATTCATGTTAAATGATATGGATGATGCCGTTGAAAGGATATTGTTTGCAATTAAAGGAGGAGAGAAAATTCTTGTTTATGGAGATTATGATGTAGATGGTACTTCTGCGGTTGCTTTAGTTTACTCTTATCTAGAACTTTTTTATACTGAAGTTGATTTTTATATTCCAGATCGATATAATGAAGGTTATGGAATTTCTTATAAAGCTATTGATTGGGCATATGATAATGGTTTTAAATTAATTATTTCGTTAGACTGTGGGATTAAAGCAATTGAACAAATTGCATATTCTTCCTCTAAAGGTATCGATTTTATTATAGCTGATCACCACCTTCCTGATGACGAATTACCAAATGCTTGTGCAATATTAAATCCAAAACGAAGAGACTCTACCTATCCATATAAAGAATTATCTGGTTGTGGTGTTGGTTTCAAACTTATTCACGCCCTAAACATTAAACGTCGTCAGCCTTTTGAAGCATTAATTCCTTATTTAGACTTAGTTGCTATTGCAATAGCTGCCGATATTGTTCCAATAACAGGAGAAAATAGGATATTGGCTTTTTATGGATTAAAAGTAATTAACCACCAACCTCGTCCAGGATTAGAGGCTATCCTAAAGTATAGTAAGGTAGTTCATATTATTGACACTTTTACTAATAAATTATATTTCAATAAAGAACTGAATATATCCGACCTTGTTTTCTTAATTTGTCCAAGAATAAATGCTGCTGGTAGAATTGAGTCGGGCAAGAATTCTGTTGAACTTTTGATTTGTAAAAAACTTGAAGAAGCTGAGCATATTGCTAAAAAGATTAACGATAATAACGATAGGAGAAAAGAATTAGATAATCAAGCGACTGAAGAGGCTCTTGATATGATTTTTAATTCTAATGATTTGAAAACTAGCAAAGCAACTGTTGCCTATAAGGAAGATTGGAATAAAGGGATTGTTGGAATTGTTGCATCTCGTTTGATTGAAAAATTTTATAGGCCCACAATTGTTTTCACAAAGTCAAATGATTTAATTACAGGTTCAGCACGATCGATTAAAGATTTTGATATTTATTCAGCAATTGAATCTTGTTCTCATCTTTTGGAGCATTTTGGAGGTCATAAGTATGCTGCTGGGTTATCGTTGAAAGAAGAAAATCTTGAAGAATTTATTAGATTATTTAAGGAAAAAGTTGAAGAGAAAATTAGTGAGGATCAGTCTTCTCCTGAAATAGAAATTGATGACTCAATTAAACTAAGCACAATTACTCCAAAGCTATTTAGAGTACTAAAACAATTTGCTCCCTTTGGACCCGAAAATAATATTCCAATTTTTCAATCAGATAAGGTAGTAGATACAGGAAATGCACGTCCTGTTGGGCAAAAGCACCTGAAACTTTCTGTTATTCATTTAGATATTAGTCATCTCCCTTTCTCTTGTATAGGATTTGGTCTAAGTAATTATTATGAAGAAATTCGTCATGGAAAATCTTTTGATATTGCATTTCAAATTGATGAAAATGAATGGAATGGGAAGACATCGCTGCAATTAAACATTAAGGACATTAAACTAATTAATAAATAAGAAAATGGCACAAGACGATAAAAAAATAATATTCTCAATGGTTGGGGTAGGAAAGACATTCCCTCCAAACAAGCAGGTTTTAAAAGATATTTATCTTTCTTTCTATTATGGAGCGAAGATAGGGATTATTGGTTTAAATGGTTCAGGAAAATCAACCTTACTAAAAATAATTGCAGGACTAGACACCTCACATCAAGGGGAGGTTCATTTTTCTCCGGGCTATAGTGTTGGATACTTAGAACAAGAACCTCATCTTGACGAGAGCAAAACAGTTAAAGAAATTGTTATGGAGGGGGTTAAAGAGGTTGCTGATATAATTAAAGAATACGATGAAATAAATATGAAGTTCTCTGAGCCAATGAGCGATGACGAAATGACAAAACTTATGGATCGTCAGGGAGAGGTTATGGAGCTTATGGAACAACATGATGCATGGAACCTTGACAACAAGCTTGAAAGAGCAATGGATGCGCTCCGTTGTCCTGAAGAAGATGCATTGGTGATAAATTTATCGGGAGGAGAACGTCGTAGGATTGCACTTTGTCGTCTACTTCTTCAAGAGCCTGCTATTCTTCTTTTAGATGAGCCAACCAACCATTTAGATGCAGAATCTATTGATTGGCTTGAACAACACCTTCATCAATACAAAGGAACAGTAATTGCAGTAACGCATGATAGATATTTCTTAGATAATGTTGCGGGATGGATTTTAGAGCTTGATAGAGGAGAGGGAATTCCTTGGGAGGGTAACTATTCTTCTTGGTTAGAACAAAAAACTAAGAGGATGGAAAATGAAGAAAAGACTGAGTCGAAGAGAAGGAAAACCCTTGAAAAAGAATTAGATTGGGTAAAAATGAGCCCTAAAGCTCGTCATGCAAAAGGTAAAGCCCGACTAAATGCATATGAACAAATGCTATCTCAAGACACAAAAGATAAGGAAGATAAGCTTGAAATATATATACCAAACGGACCTCGTTTAGGTACAAATGTTATTGAATTTAATAATGTAAGTAAATCTTTTGGAGATAAGCTTTTGTTTGAAGGGCTTAGTTTTTCACTACCTCCTGCAGGAATTGTGGGGATTATTGGACCAAACGGAGCAGGGAAAACAACATTATTTAGAATGATAATGAAGCTTCAGGAGGCAGACTCAGGAAGTTTTGAAATAGGAGAAACTGTTAAGTTAGGTTATGTTGATCAACAGCACTCAAGTATAGACCCTGAAAAATCAGTTTGGGAAGTTATTTCAGAAGGTAATGAACAAATTCAAATGGGAGGGAGACTAATTAACTCAAGAGCTTATGTTTCTCGTTTTAATTTCTCTGGAGTAGACCAAAACAAGAAAACGAGCGTTCTATCAGGGGGAGAAAGAAATAGACTTCATTTAGCTTTAACTCTTAAATCAGAAGCCAACGTATTGCTTTTAGATGAGCCAACTAACGACATAGACATAAATACTCTTAGAGCCTTAGAGGAAGGATTAGAAAACTTTGCTGGATGTGCAGTTGTAATATCTCACGACAGGTGGTTCTTAGATAGAATTGCAACTCATATACTTGCTTTTGAAGGTAATTCTGAAGCTTATTTCTTTGAAGGGTCATATTCTGAATATGAAGAAAATAAGAAAAAACGTTTAGGGGATGTAACTCCTAAAAGAACAAGATATAAAAAACTTATCGCAGATTAAAAGATGAAAAAGAAAGAAATAACAATATGTTTAGGAAGTTCTTGCTTTTCAAGAGGAAACAATAAGAATCTTGAAATAATACAAGAATATATAAAAAATAAAGGTATAGAAGCCGATATTAACTTTAAAGGACAATTATGTTCTGAGCAATGTCAAAATGGGCCGGTACTCACTATTGACAATAACACATATAACGAAGTAACACAGACCAAATTAATTGAAATATTAGATAAGGAGCTTAGAGTAGAATAATGAATAAATCATCAGCAATTTATACTGAGAAAAATAATTGTCAGGATTGTTATAAATGCGTGAAGGCTTGTCCAGTAAAAGCAATAAAACTGGAGGACAATTCTGCATCAGTAATTCCAGAATTATGTATTTATTGTGGGAAATGTACCCAAGTGTGTCCAGCTAATGCCAAAAAAGTTAGAGATGATATCCCTAAAGTGGTTCAAGCGCTTCAAAATGAGAAAATAATAGTCTCTCTTGCTCCAAGCTACTTAAGTGAATACAATAATGAAGATATAAACAAAGTAATTGCTGCATATAAAGAAGCTGGATTTTATGGTGTTTCCGAAACTGCTCTTGGAGCGGAAAAGGTAGCTTTAGACACAAAAATTTGGTTGGAGAATCAAGATAATGGAGTTTATCTTTCTTCTTGCTGTCCTTCGGCCATATTACTTGTAAAGAAATACTATCCTCAATATTCAAAAGCAATAGCTCCGGTTTATACTCCAATGGTTGCCCATGCCAAATTTTTAAAATCAATGTACCCAGAAGCTAAGGTGCTTTTTGTTGGTCCTTGTATTGCAAAGAAAGAAGAGGTTGATCAGTTTCCAGGTCTAGTTGACTATGTTTTAACATTCAAAGATATGAATACTTTATTTAAATCAATGGGTATTATCTTCGAGTTTATGAAACCAAGACCAGAGGATGAATTTATTCCAATGAAAGCCAATAAAGGAAACCTTTATCCAATAGATGGAGGTATGTTGACCTGTATGATAGAGTCTTTAACGTCTGATGTTGATAGGATTAATCATAATTCAACAAAGAAAGTACCAATTAGATATATGACATTTTCTGGAGTTCAAAATCTTATTGATATTCTAGATGATTTTGAAAGTATAGATCCAACATGCAAAACATTTATTGAAATTATGACTTGTGATGCTGGATGTATTAAAGGGCCAGGATCAACAAATTCAAAATCCTCTGCTTCAAAAAGACTTGTTGTTTTAGAAAAAGTTAAGGTGGAGCCAAGAGATAAAGATATTGAGGCAGCCTTGTATGCTGTTGATATTTCAACAAGTTACGACTTTATTCCTGAGGTTGAGAAGCCAGAATACACATTACAACAAATCGATGAAGCCCTTTCTTGGGTAAATAAAAAGAGCGAAGCTGACGAATTAAATTGTAGTGGATGTGGATATGATAATTGTAGAGAATTTGCTAAGGCATTATTGAGTGGAAAAGCTGAAGCAGATATGTGTATATCATATATGCGTAGAATGGCTCAAGATAAAACAAATATTCTTCTGAAAAAAATGCCTTCTGGTATTGTAATTGTTAATGATAAAATGAAGGTTGTTGATGCAAATCAAAACTTTGCAGAGCTATTAGGCGATGATGTTATTCAAATATATGAAACAAATCCAGGATTAAGAAATGCGGATTTCACAAAACTAGTTTCATTTCATAAATTATTTTCACAAGTACTTCAAACAGGAGTTGATTTGGTTGATCAAGATATTAGAGATAATGAAAATTATTATAATGTTTCAATATTATCAATACAAAACCATACCCTTGTTTGTGGGTTGATTCAAAACCTTCATTCTCCTCAGGTAAGGGAAGATTTAGTACTGAATAGGACCAAAGAAGTAATTATGGAAAATATGAAAGTGGTTCAGCAAATTGCTTTTCTTCTTGGTGAGAATGCTTCATTTACTGAATCGATGTTGAATTCAATTCTTGAATCGCACTCCGAAAAGGAATCAAAAGAAACGGATAATTAATATTAGACATGTTGCAAGACACTAGTAAATTCTTTATAGAAGTAGGTTCCTTTCAACACAATAAATATGGTAATATTGTTTGTGGTGATAGTGTATTAATGCATAAATCAATAAAGGAAAACAGGACAATTGCTGTTATGTCGGATGGGCTTGGTTCAGGAGTTAAGGCAAATGTTCTTTCTACAATGACAGCCTCAATGGCATTAAATTTTAGAATAAGAAGAGAACCAATAACTCGAACTGCAAAAACAATTATGGACACTCTCCCTATTGATAGTGTTAGAAATATTAGCTATTCTACTTTCACAATTGTTGATATTGAATCTGATGGTAATGTTAAAATTGTAGAATATGATAATCCGTCATTAATACTAGTTAGGGATAATAAAATTATTAAATTCCAACCAGAGGAGCTAATAATTGAATCAAAACTTTCTAAAACCAATTCAGACAAAAGAATAATAAAGCTCTCCAATATACTACTTCAAAAAGAGGATAGGTTAGTTTTCTTTTCTGATGGTGTAACCCAATCTGGCATAGGGAATAAAAATATGCCCTTTGGTTGGGGTGATGGAGTAAATTCATTTATTTTGGATGCAATAAAAGAAAACATAGATATATCTGCCCGAGAACTTTCTCGAAAAATTGTAAAGCAATCTGATCTCAATGACATACTAAAACCAAAAGATGATACAAGTTGTGTGGTTTTTTATGTTAGAGAACCAAGAAAGCTTTTAATTTGTACCGGTCCTCCTTTCACTGAAGAAAAGGATAAGTATCTCGCAGAAATAATTAGAGATTATAACGGGAAAAAGATTGTTTGTGGAGGAACAACCTCAAAAATAGTATCAAGAGAATTAAATCGTGAAATTATTGTTGATTTGAATAATGTTGTTGCATCCTTGCCCCCTTCATCAAAAATGGAGGGAATTGATTTAGTTACTGAAGGAATTATCACCTTAGGTTCTCTGGCTTCAATTTTAGAAGAAGGTACTCCCAAAAATCTTGATCAAAAAGGCCCTCATTGGGATATGTTTAGACTTATCCTCGATGCAGACATTATCGATATTGTTGCTGGAACCAAAATTAATATTGCACATCAAGATCCTACACTTCCTGTTGAACTTGAAATTAGACGAAATGTTGTTAAAAAACTTGCCTCTCTTTTAGAGGAAAAATATATGAAGACAGTTAAATTGAAATTTATATAATACCAAACCTTAAAACAAATTAATTATGTTAAATATAAGAATATGTGTTGGAACATACTGCTACATTACAGGTGGTTCCGACCTAATAAAAATTAAAGATCAACTTCCAGAAGAAATAAAGGATAAAGTTGTCTTCGTTGGATCAGCATGTTTAGGTTGTGATGAAGAAAAAGAATCATCAAAACCACCTTATGCAAAAGTAGGAGATGTTTTAATTAAAGAATGTACAGAAGAAAAGTTAATCAATGAAATATATTCTCAACTTGGAATAGAGAGATAGTTTTTTTATCATTAACAAAAAAAAAGATTACTATGGCAATAAATAATGCGGTAGAGATTCGTCGTGAGATAATACAACGATTATCCAAACTTATTATAGAAGATAAAGTTATAGAAAAAATTGATAGGATTCCAGTGGAAATGAGACCTAGGGGAGCTGTCAAAACTCGTTGTTGTATTCATAAAGAAAGGGCAGTAATAAGATATAAATTAATGGCTCTTCTTGGATACAATATATACGATGAAACAGATGAGTTAACTCCAATATCTGAATACGCAATAAAATCAATTGAAAGAAATGAGACTTCTGATGTTATGATGACAGTTGTTGATGAGGCTTGTTCATCTTGCGTTAAAAGCAGTTATATGGTAACCAACCTTTGTAGGACATGTGTCGCAAGACCTTGTTTATATGCATGTAAGAAAGATGCAATAACTATTGGAGAACACCAAGCAATAATTGATCCTTCAAAATGTATTAATTGCGGATTATGTATGCAAGCATGCCCATTCCATGCAATTATTTATCAACCCGTTCCTTGTGAAGAATCGTGTCCTGTAGGAGCAATTTCAAAAGATGAAAATGGAATAGAACATATTGATCCAGATACATGTATTTATTGCGGAAAATGTATGGTAGCTTGTCCCTTTGGAGCAATTATGGAAAAAACTTTTATGGTTGATGTTTTCAAGCATATTCTTAAAGGAGGTAAAGTTGTCGCATTGGCAGCACCTTCACTTGGAGGACAATTCAAAAGTGATTATAGAAAAGTTTTAACTGCAATTAAACAATTAGGCTTTGATGATGTTGTTGAAGTTGCAAAAGGTGCTAATATTACAACAGAAAACGAAAGAGAAGAATTACTTGAAAGACTACATGAGGGTGCCCCATTTATGACAACATCTTGTTGTCCTTCATGGATGAATTTAGTTTATAAACATATTCCAGAAATGAAACCCTACGTATCAACAACCCTTTCCCCAATGGTATATACTGCGAAGTTGGTAAAAGAAGCTGATCCAAATGCAATTACTGTTTTCTTAAGCCCATGTGTAGGTAAAAGAAGTGAAGCATTTAGAACAGAAGAAGTTGATTATGTTGTAACATATGAAGAACTTGAGGCTCTTTTCAAAGCAGCAGAGATAGATCTCGAAAAATGTGAACCTACTGAATTTGATCCTAGTATTTATGGTCACGGTAGAGGTTATGCAATGGTTACTGGAGTTGTTGAATCGGTAAAGAAAACCCTTGAAGACGCTTCCATAGTAAATGAAATTATTATTGATGGACTTAATAAAGCCAATATTCGCCAACTAAAACAATATGCTAAAAAAGGGGAATGTCCGGGTAATTTCATTGAAATTATGTCTTGTCCTGGAGGATGCGTTAATGGATGCGATACAATAACTAATCCAAAAACTTCAGCAAGAACCATAATGCCACAAACAAAATAAAGAATTTACTCTAATTAATTATAAATTTTGGAATAGATTAAGGAATAACTAAAACATAAAATAATACTATGCTAAAGCGGTTTTTTATTATCATACTTTTATTGTCAATACCATTTATATCAATATCTCAGGTTCTATCCGAATCACAGCGAAATGATATTCTATCTGATATACACAAACAGATAGAGAAGCTGTCTCAGATATCTTCTGAAAATCTTGATATGATACCTGTTTATACCTATCAACTACAATCAGCTAATAAGGCACTCGAAAAGTATGAAATTTATAAAACTGATAATCAAATTTATGCTAAACTATTTGAACTAAAAACTCTGATAAAACAAAATCAAGAGATGATAGAGTTCTTAGAACCAAGGATTGGAGATTGGTATTATAGGAAAGCTATAGGAGCAATCTCCAATAACCAAGATGCAAAGGCAAAAGAATTTTTAAATAAGGCAATTGAAGTTCAGCCAAAAAATGTTATGGCCAACTATCAATTAGCAAAGATAACACTAGATAGTGGGAGAATAGTCTTAACAACTAATCGCCTCACTAATATCCTTTCCACAATGAATCCCGATAAGGAGGAAACCCAATTATGCCAAAATCTAATTGCGTTTGCCTACGATAAAAATCTACTAAAATCAATATCCCTAATTAACCAAGGAAAGTATGCCTATGCTGTTGATATACTAAACGAACTAAATTCTTATTGTGAAGTTGATATATATGGAATTTGTAATAAATCTTTTGTTGAAACAAATCTTAATAAGTGCAGGGCAGGAATTTATAAAGACCATATTGATGTTACTAATAAAGCCATAAGTATAGGAAGGACAGATATAGCAAACGATTTTGTTCAAAATACCTACGATTATTTCCAAAGAAACAGAGAATCAATAACCGACACAACTAGCTTTGACAATCTTGTAAGAATAATCGTTAACTCATATATTACTCAAATCAAAGACCTAAGCACTGCCAAAAATAACGAAGCGAAGCACGATCTTGTTAGAAAAACAAAAGAACTTCTAGCATTGGTTGGAGGAGAATATGAAGCTCAAATGCTCAAAACCCTTGCTCAAATTATTGGAACAACTTCATCAACAGATCTTAAACTCGATTCTATTGAAAACGCAAGCCCAGTTCAAGGCTATACGGAGCAATATGCCAAATATGTTAAAGATAGCGTTTCAGATGCAGAATTAAAGGTTAAAGAAATTGAAAAACAATATATCCCATCCTCCGACAACCCTCTTCCAGAAAAATCCTTAGCAGTTGAACAAACCAAAACCAAAAACTTAAGAAAAGAAATAGATGATAAGTTCTTCGAAAGCAGAACATTTATGACTGTAAACAATTACGAGAAAGCCATAGAAGTTTTGGAATCTGCAAACCGTCTTGCAAAAATTGATGCAGAGAAGAAAGAAGTTGAAAAGATGTACACCTCAGCCATAAGGGAAATAACCGCTAAAAGAATGTCCGCAGCTGAATATGCGATTTTCCAAGGAGAGGTTCGTGTAGCAGATAGTTTGGTTGCAAAAACAAACGACCTAATCACTACCTATAAAATGGAAAATGACCCTACCATAATTAATATAATGAATAGTTATTTAAGGGTAATCGACAAGAAGGTTTGTGAAAAGAAACAAGATGAGGTAGATGGCTATGTGTATAATATCCTCGACTGTGTAAGAAAGAATGATTTCTATAAAGCCGACCAACTAATAAATACTGCAATGCAAATCAAAGGGTCTTTTGAATGTAGATTAGACAAACAAAAGATTCGTCTTCTAAAACGACAAATAGAGAAGCCTCTAGAATATGTTAGTATGAAACAAATTGTAATAGCAAAGCTTGAAACTGGTGATACCTTGGGTTTTATTAAAGAATATGGAGCTTTAGAAGAATTTTGGACAGAAAATGCTCTTTGGGAAATGAGTGTGGAGCATCAACCACTTAGAACAATTTTAGTTAATATTGGTAATGATGACCTAATCATTAAGAGTATTGAAGAAGTAATTAAATACAGGTTATATTTTAGTTCACTTGAAGCCTTAGGAGCATTGAAAGACTTAGGCTATAAAAGAAAGCAAACCAAGGATGCACAAAAGAAAATAGGTATGATGATGTCCCTCGACCTTGTTAAACGCTCCGATAAAATTCGAGAAAGTAATATTGTTGATGATAAATTCAAAAACGATAAATGGTTTAAATACTTCTATAAGAGCTATAAGAAACACCTCATTGAATGGCGTAAAAAGTTTTAGCTATGCCAGAAGAACTTAACTCCATAAAATATTTTACACTTCTTGAAGCGCTATCAAGTATTCAGAAGACTCTTCTTGGTCGCTATACTTCGAGCTTTTGGGTTAAGGCAGAAATAATGAAGCTCAATCATTACGTTCATTCAGGACACGCTTATCCTGATTTGGTCGAAAAGATAGAAAATAAAATAGTAGCTCAAACAAGAGCATTAATATGGAGAGACGATTTTAATAGAATTAATAATAAATTCCTATCCATAACCAAAGAACCCATAAAAGACGGAATAACCACACTACTCCATTGTAGAATATCTTTTGATGCTCTCTATGGACTAAGTTTAAGAATCTTAGATATTGATCCTCTTTTCACGCTTGGAGAACTTGAAAAAGAACGTCAAGAAACAATAAAGAAGATAAAAGATGAAGGAATTTGGGATAAAAACAGAAAGCTATCAATGCCAATTCTTCCAAAAAGATTAGCAATAATATCTGTTGAGACGAGTAAAGGTTATTCAGATTTTATCAATATAATTAAAAAGGAAGAACCCCAATATAAAATCTTTACCCATCTTTTCCCCTCACTACTCCAAGGTGATAATGCAGTAGAAAGTATGATTATGTCCTTAGATACAATTGAGATTGTAAAGGATCATTTCGACGCAGTTCTGATTATTAGAGGAGGCGGAGGTGATATTGGTCTTTCTTGCTATAATAATTATGATTTAGTTAAGAGGATCGCTGTTTTCCCGTTACCTATCCTTACAGGAATTGGACATTCAACCAATGAAACTGTTGCTGAAATGGTATCAAACAAAACAGCAATAACCCCAACTGATTTAGCCGACTATATAATATCAAGTTTTAGAGTATTTGACCAAAGTCTAAAAGAGATTAACCAAAAGATTATTAATAGCGCAATCAAGAGAATTGAAAGAGAAACTCAAACTCTAACACATTTCGATAAAATTCTTCAAATCCTAGATCCCAAGAACCTATTAAAAAGAGGGTATTCCATAACATATATCGATAATAAGATAATTAAAACCGCACTAGAGGCTGAAAAGGGAGAGAAACTAATTACTTTATTTGCAGATGGAAAAATAATATCAAGAGTTGAGGAAACGGAAAAAACCAATAAGATATGAAAACAGAGACCTATACTAAGAAATTTGAAGACCTAACTAAGATAGTTAAGGATTTGGAAAAGGGTGATATTCCAATTGATGAAATGACAGAAAAAATAAAGGAAGCTTTAAATTTAATTCAAGATTGCAAACAGAATTTAAGCATCATTAGTGAGGATATTGATAAAATTATTGAGGAAATAAATATCGCAAATGACGATAATTAGAAGCTAAGAAAGAAAAGCTCAAACCTTTGAAAAACAATTAAAAAAAAGAGAGATTGGTATATAGAATCTCAATTATAATCTTGCAAATTTGACAATTGAAATATTATGATTAACTTTGTAACCTATATTATTATTAGAAAACAAAAACTATTTATATAAAATCAAACGAAAAAAGTCTATGAAACTAATAAAATTTGCCTCCATAACAAAGAAGATTGCATTAGCAGCTTTTGGATTATTCCTTCTGCTTTTTTTGCCAGTCCATATGGGCATCAACCTATGCCTACTTAGAGAGGATGGAGGAGAGTGGTATAGAAATGCAAGTCATTTCATGGGAACCAACTACATTGTGAAAGTATTCGAGATAGTATTATTAGCATCTGTGCTATTGCACATCATAATTGCTATTATTCTTTCAATCGAAAATCTATTAGCTCGTCCTATTCGCTATAAAGTAAAAACCAAAACCAAAACTCCGTTTATGTCTCGCTATATGATTTGGACAGGAGGAATCATTGCATGTTTCTTGATTATTCATTTTATCAATTTCTACTTCGTTAAGTTTGATTTGGTTGAAGGGAAATACTCTGCAGAAATGGAACAAGTTGATAAAGTTTTTCAAGAAAAAGCTGTCAAGCTACAACAAGGTGAGCTTAATGAAAAAGAGCAAGCTACTCTAATGGCACAATATCAAGCTATTTCTCAAATTCCTGTGGAAAAAATGGATAAGAGTAAAAAGAACTTGGTTAACCTATCTAAAGAAGAAGTATCACTCTATTATGGTGAGGGATTTGAGGATTATGAACCTGATTTTTACACTATGAGTAAGGATCTCTTTGCCAACAAAACATATTCTATAATCTATTTATTCGCATTTCTTATTTTGGGCTTCCATCTCTATCATGCAATAAATTCATTAGCCCAAACACTAGGACTAAACCATAAGAAATATACTCCAATTATAGATATAGTATCTTTAGCTTACGCTGTTTTAATGCCATTAGGTTTTGCAATTATTCCACTGTGGATGATATTTATAAAATAATCCAGAACCATTAGTGTAAAAATAAGATTAAATAATAATAATAAAAAAAATAAGATATGATCACACTTGATTCCAAAATACCAGAAGGTCAGCTATCGGAAAAGTGGACTAAATATAAGTCGAATCAAAAATTAGTTAATCCTGCAAACAAACGTAAACTTGATATTATTGTAGTAGGAACAGGTTTGGCTGGTTCTTCGGCAGCAGCTTCATTAGGGGCTTTGGGTTTTAATGTTAAGATATTTTGTATTTCTGATTCTCCAAGACGAGCTCACTCTATTGCAGCTCAAGGAGGAATAAATGCAGCAAAGAACTATCAAAATGATGGTGATAGCGTTCAAAGACTATTCGTTGACACCATAAAAGGAGGAGACTATAGATCAAGAGAAGCAAATGTTTATCGATTAGCAGAGGTTTCAAATAGTATAATAGACCAAGGCGTTGCACAAGGGATTCCATTTGCAAGAGATTATGCTGGACTATTAGACAATCGTTCCTTTGGAGGATCGCAAGTTAGTAGAACCTTCTATGCTAAGGGTCAAACCGGACAACAACTTCTTTTAGGAGCCTATTCTGCACTTTCTAAGGAAATAAAGGCAGGAACAGTTGAGATGTATGAGAGAAGAGAGATGATGGACCTAGTTGTGGTTGATGGACAAGCAAGAGGAATTATTACAAGAAACCTTAAAACAGGAGAGCTTGAACGTTGGAGTTCACACGCAGTAGTTATGGCAACAGGAGGTTATAGTAATGTTTATTTCCTTTCAACCAATGCTATGAATTGTAATGCCTCAGCAGCTATACAATGTTATCATAAGGGAGCATTTTTTGCAAACCCTGCATTCGTTCAAATACACCCAACCTGTATTCCAGTTAAGGGAGCCTTCCAATCCAAACTAACTCTGATGTCAGAATCTCTTAGAAATGATGGAAGAATATGGGTGCCAAAAAATATAGAAGACGCAAAAGCTATTAGAGAAGGAAAACTTAACCCAACCGATATTAAAGAAGAGGATAGAGATTATTACTTGGAAAGAAGATATCCTGCGTTTGGAAATCTTGTTCCAAGAGATATTGCATCCCGTGCAGCAAAAGAACGTTGTGATGCAGGATATGGAGTAGGTGCAGGCTTTGCAGTTTACTTAGATTTCAAAACCGCAATTGAACGATTGGGAAGAGATAAGATTCAGGAACGTTATGGCAACCTTTTCCAAATGTATGAAAAGATTGTTGACGTCAACCCTTACAATAACCCAATGATGATTTATCCTGCTGTTCACTATACAATGGGAGGTCTTTGGGTTGACTACGATCTTCAAACAACAATCCCAGGTCTTTTTGCAACAGGAGAAGCAAACTTCTCAGATCATGGAGCAAACCGATTAGGAGCATCTGCACTTATGCAAGGTTTGGCTGATGGTTATTTTGTACTCCCTTACACAATGCAAAATTTCCTCTCAGACAAGATACACCAACCAAGACTATCTGTTGAAAACCAAGAGTTTGAAAAGGTAGAGAATGGAGTTAGAGAAAAACTTGAAAAGATAATGTCAATTAAGGGAGAAAAGACAGTTGATACCCTACAA
>JALNVJ010000009.1 GCA_023227645.1 Bacteroidales bacterium
AATGATTAATTCACTTCCAGAAGTAATATTAGCATTTATGGTTGCTACGGTTTCAGATATTGCTGTTGCAAAACTTGTTTCAACTATTTGTGGAATAGCAGGAGTTGTAAAAGTCATTATCATTCCATAAGTGGTACCAGACTCTGTTACTACATATGCTCTAAATTCATAAGCTCTATTTGGTGTTAGACCAGTCAAGTTATGTACCATTGCACCGCTAATAGGGATAGATGTCCATGCTGAAGCACTTGCTAGTTTATATTCAAATCCTTGCGATATGATAATTTCACTACCCATAGTAATTGTTCCATTTAGGGTTGCAAGAGTTTGTTCAACATTTGTTGCTAAATCGGTTACAACGGTTGGTGGTACAATTGGAAGGGTTGTGAAGTTTTGTGTTTGTCCGTAAACAGTTCCTGATGCAGTTATTGCATAAGCTCTATATTCATAACTTGTATTTGCAATTATGCCTGTTAGGTTATAAATAATTTCTTCTCCTGTTAAGGTTATTGTTGTCCAGGTACCAACACCTAGTTTCCTCCATTCAAAGCCTTTTGTAGTGATCGTTTCACTTCCTGAAGCTATTGTTCCATTTAAGGTTGCAATAGTTTGAGTTATTGAAGTTGCAGGGTTGGTTACTACAGTTGGTGCAATAGGAAGAGTTTGGAAGCTTTGAGTAACTCCATAAACACTTCCTTCTGATGTGGTTGCATATGCTCTGTACTCATAATCTGTATATGCTGTTAAGCCTGTTAGATTATAAGTAATTATATGATCAATTAAGGAAGTAGGTATTTGTGTCCAAGTATTTTCTCCTAATAATCTCCATTCAAAGCCTAGAGAAATAATTGGTGCCATTGTTTCATACACTGTTCCGGTTAGAATTGCTGAAGTTTGTGCAATTGAAGTTGGTAACCCAGTTCTAACTTCTGGTGGAGGCATAGCAAGAGTTCTAAATGTTTGAGCAGTTCCATATGTAATAGCTGAAGCTGTTGTTGCATAAGCTCTAAATTCATATTCTGTATTTGCTGTTAAGCCATTTAAATTATGAATCATTGCGTTATCAATTAAGGTTACAGTTAAAGGTGTCCATATAGTTTCACCCAATTCTCTCCACTCAAAACCTTGAGCTGAGATTAATTCACTTCCTGCGGTAATTGTTCCACGTAGAGTTTCAACAGTTTGAGCTACTGCTATTGCATCATTTGTAATTACTGATGGAGGTACTATGTCAAGAGTTGTAAAGACTTGTTGGTTACCATAAACAGTTCCTGAAGCTGTTGTTGAATAAGCTCTATATTCATAATCAGTGCTTGCAACTAAACCAGTTATATTACTAGTTATTGTTCCAACCATTAGAACTGATGGCATTGTTGTCCAAGTGCTTGCACCTAACAATCTCCACTCAAAACCTTGGCCTGTGATTATTTCACTTCCCAATAAAATATTTGCATTTAAAGTTGCAATTGTTTGAGTAATTGCAGATGGAAGAGTTGTTGTAACTGTCGGAGGTACTATTGCAAGAGTTGTGAAATTCTCAACTGTTCCATAAACAGTAACTGATGCTGTTGATACGAATACCCTATATTCATAATCAGTACTTGCTATTAAGCCAGCTAAGCTACATGCAATTGTATTCTCTGATAAAGTTGAAATTTCTGTTGTCCAAGTGCTTGATCCAGCTAATCTCCATTCAAAACCTTTTTCAATAATTGGCATACTTCCTTGAGAAATTACACCATTTAAGGTTGCTATTGTTTGTTCAATTAGTGTAGCAGAGCTTGTTAGAGCGGTAGGAGGAGCAGGAAGAGTTGTGAAATCTTGCGTTCTTCCATAGATAGTAATATAATCTGTTGATGCAAAAGATCTATATTCATATTCAGTATAAGCTGATAAGCCTGATAAATTATAAACAATTGTGTCATCTTGCATTACAGATATAGGTGTCCATGTAGAAGATCCAGAAACTCTATATTCAAATCCTTGATCAGTTATAGGATCACTTCCAGCAATAATAGTTCCATGTAATGTTGCAGTTGTTTGATCTATATCTGTTGCTGCTAAAGTACTAACTCTTTGTGGTATTGCTAAACTTCTAAAAGTTACTGGCACCCAAACTGAATAGAGGGTATCTCCATAATAACTCCTAATATAATAAGTATATTCTGTACTTGGAGACAAAGCATTAGCTTGATAGTTTGCATTTGTAACATTTACTAATGCACCTGTTTCTCCTTTTCTAACTTGCCATCCAATTTCTGCAGCTCCTGGAGTCCAAGATAATTGAGAAGTTGTTATAGATGGGGTTGCTTGAAGGTTTGTTGGAGGATAAGGAGTGATTATATTTAATAATGAAATATTATCAATATAAGCTGAAATAGCATTTCCGGCACTTCCATCATTTCTCCAAACAAATATAAGTTTCTTTTGTACTCCAATTCCTGGACTTACAAATCGTGTAGTTAAATGTGTTATAGGAATAAGGTTAATAAAGTTATTTGTTTCATTCTGCATAATAATTCCTTCAGAATAAATATCATATGAAAAATATGTTTCTTCAATTGAAGGAGCAAATACTGTGTCCATATCAACAAAGAATACTTTCAAAAAGTCCCAAGTAGATTCTCCTCCAACCATTAAATCAAAAGATAATTCAAGGCTGTCTGGGGATGTAATGTTGAATAGTTTTTCTGCAATTACAACATTTTGTAAACCTACTGAATAAGCTAAATTTGCATTATTATTTGAAACAAATAGAGCATTTGAAGGCGCCCCAACAGGAGTTCCAATCATCCATCTATTTACAGAAGCTCCATTCTTAATAAACCATCCATTATTACCTTGTGCCTCAAAATTACACACATAAGGAGTTTGTACAGGAATTTGCTTTGTTGCAACAAATATTGAATTAGTAGGTAAAGAATATGATGCATCGGAGCAAAGAGTTTTTGCATAAATTTCATACTCCATTTGTGGTTGTAGATTTGGAATGGTTACAATATTGGATGTAATATTTAATGAATTCCAATTAGCAGAATTAACTTCTCTAAAGAGTAATTTCCATCCATTATCCGTAACTTCGGAAGGAGTAACACTAACTTCAATACTATTTGTTGTAGAGGTTGCACTAATATCTAAAGGACTTGCGCAAGAAGGAATTGCATCTACTTTTACATCATCAATATAAACACTTCCATTTGCAATTTTCTTTCTAACAAATGCCAAGCGATAATCTCCAACTAATGTGGATAAATTAAATTCAAATTCTGAATAAGTAGTTGAAAGCACTGCTGTGTCAACTTTTCCTATTAAAACAAAATTTGTATTTGGTATAGTAGGATTTAAATCCCCCTGAGATACATCCATTGCATAAATTAATAAGTCAGGATAATAAGAAGAAGAAGATTTCTTAGACCAGAAATTAAGTCTCTCCGAACCAGTAAGAGTAATTATTGGAGAAATTAACCAATCATTATTATTATATGTTGTGGTTGTAGTAGTTGAAGAAGCATATCCATACATATAAACAGCCTTACTTCCAGAATAAGCTGTAGAAGAAGTTTGCCAATAATAAGAACTAGTATTTAATGAATCAACAATATACCAACATAACGGTGAGGTTTTATTTCCTGGAAGAATTGCAGAAACAAACGTATTTTCAAAACCTTCTGTCCAAGGGAATTGAGTAATTGCACCACAAGCAGTAGAATTAGTTATTGGTAACGACCATTCACTCTGTTCTGTTCCGCAATCAGTTTGCAATCTTACCTTGTAAGAAGTTCCTGCACTTAAACCATTTAGTGAATAAGGGCTTGTTACTCCTGAAATAGTTGTAGCATTAACCCAATCAGTTTGAGATGAAAGCATATATTGAATATTATACAAACTACTGTTTGCATCTGTCCAGCCTAAATCAAATCCTGTTGTTGTTTCATTAGATGCTAGTAATGCTGTTGGCATAAAACAAGTAGGTAATTCACTTACTTTTATATCATCAATCCAATAATAATAATAAGAAGATATAGTGTTTTGCCTAAATGCAATATAGTTATTTGCTCCATTTAGGGTTGTTCCTGCAAATGAAACTTCATATTTATTATATGATGTATTTGTTGGTTGTATAATTTGAACACTTTCAAAAGTGGTTAAATCGGTAGGATCGGACATTACCCCAACTTCAATAGTTCCTGAAGAAGTTGCGCTTTCGGCCTTAGCCCAGAAGGTAACCATCAATTGGTTGATATCTACACCTAATTGTGGAGTAATAGCGTATGTTGGTGAACCAACAGCTGAATGTATCTCTAAACTTGTAGGAGCACTTTGAACTCTTGAAGAAGATGTGCTTGTTTTTGGATATGTATTATATATTACAGGTCTTGACCAACACTGAGGAAACGCGTCTGATGCTAATCCATCAAAGTTTTCTATCCAAGGGAATTGAGTAATTGTTCCGCAATTAACTATTGGTGCTGTTGTAGTAAATGTAGAAATATTAGTTGGTTCAGAAAGCTCTGTTCCACATTTAGTTCTTAAATAATATGTATAAGTTGCATGAGGGATTAAGTTTTGTAAAGTATATGTATAAGTATTTACTAATACTGAGTCGTAAAATATATCAAAATTTGTTTTATAGTATAAACACCATGATGCATCTCCAGTATGACCAGGCATCCACTCAAATACTGCTTCTGATAAATTTATTGAAGTTATTTCAACATTTGTAGGACGAGCACATGCAGGCAAATCAATAATTGAAATATCATCAATATTCAAATAGTTTCCTCCAGTTGTGTTTCTAACAAATGCTATTTGGTAATTTCCAGAAAATCGGCTTAAATTAACTTCATATTCAACCCAATCACTTGAAGGGATTATTGTATTTGGCATTATATCAACAAATAAACTTGTATCTGAATATTCATTTACAATACCATTTGTTGTAGCATCAATTACCTTTACTGAAAGAATATCAGTATAGGTTGAATAGCCTTTTGCCCAAAAACGCAATATTTGATTTTCTGTTAATGAGAATACAGGAGTAATCAACCAATCTCCAGATAATCCAGCGGTAGTAGAGCCACTATACATTTGAGCCGCTCCTGATCCTGAATGTATATATGAAGAAGATGTTGTTTTTCGCCAAAAACCAGACGTTTGAGTTCCTCCATTAAGATTAACCCAACACCAAGGTCTAGAATCAGTTGTTCCGCCTATTCCATCTCCAACCCACCAAGAGTTTTCAAAGCCTTCTTCCCAAGGAAAAACGCTAATAGGTTCACATGGCATTCCACAATTAATAATATTTGTATACTTAGTAGTATCTTGACTTGTACAAATAGCCCTTAATCGAACATTATACATAACTCCAGATGAAAGATTAGATATAACATAAGGGTGAGATGTAACATTTTCTGTTTGCCAAACAAGATCATCAGATGTTTTATAATCAATAATCCAACCCAAACAATTTGCATCATCATTACTATCCCAATCCAACTCAATTGAATTAGAAGTTGTTGTAAGTTGAGTTAGATTTGTAGGAATTGCACAAGAAGGAGTTTCAATTATTTCTAAATCATCAATATACATTGAATTTGTTGCTCCATATCCTTGAACCTTAAAAGCAATATATTGTCCTGAACCTGTATAATTTGCAAAGTCCACTCCAAAAGTCTCCCAAATACTTGTTGAAATCGGAGTTAAATTAATAATAGAATCAAATGTAGATACATCAGTAGGATCTGTCATAACTCCAACGGTAATATTATATGCAGCACTAGTTTTATATAATTTAAAAAATGCTGATAGGGAATTGATTGGAATTGATGCATCGAATTCGGGAGTAACTAAATAATTATACGCTCCTGACGCAGTGTACATATATAGTGAACCAGGAGAAGAAGAATAAGTTGTAGCAATATAAGGATAGGTATTTGAAGTAATCTTTGACCAGCATGGAGGAAAAATAGTTGAACCAGTTCCATAACTATCAAAAAACTCATTGTATGGCAATAAAGAAATTTCAGAACATGCCGTACGGAAAGAAAGTGATGTTGAAAGTGATGTTGAGCATTCAGGAGAAACTCTAATATCATATATAGTATTGGCAATTAAACCAGATAAATTGTAGAGTGTATCATTAATTCCTGTTATTATAGTTGACTCTGCCCACGTTTGAGAACTAGTTTTATATTCAATTGAATATGAAGAAACATTTACATTAAAATTCCAAGAAATTTTAGCGCCCTCAGAGATAATATTTGAAGAATTTACATTAGTAGGAGCAAAACAAAAACCGGGATCACTCGGAGTAATAACAATAGTTAAATTTGGAAGACTTTGTGAAACTGCCTTTAGCGCACTATTTCCATTGGGATTTAAAGGATCTGTGTTGTATGTATCACTACTTGCGTTTAATGTCTTATTATTTGTTGTCGGAGTATTATTCCAATAAGACGAATAAGTTCCTGGATATGATCCAGTATTATTATCAACAGCAATTAATAAACTTCCTAATCCATCATAAACAAAAGGAGTGTTTAAAGCAATTGTTACCCACCCTGTTGATGAAGTAACAGAACCTGAAAAAACTTGAACTAAGCCAACAGAATCATAATCCGTTGAAGATTCAAAGGACGTTTTTGATGTATTTTTCATATATACAACAATAGGATTCGCAGTATATCCAACAGAAGCTGAATATTTAAACTTTATTGCTGAAATAGTTCCAGGCATTAAACTACTTTGGTCATACAACATCTGACTATAGTTGTATTTGTAGTAATGGTTTATGGGGAACAATCCTGTCCCCGTTCCATTCCCGATCGTGATTTCACCCTGCGATTGGGCTGAAATAGCGAAAATTATCGCCATCAAAAAGAATAATAATCGTTTCATTTCTTTGAATTTTAGTTAAACATTGATATAATTAATTTAAATATAATAAGGGTATAACAAACCAAAACAAGTTCAAATGTATACAATATTTATTATACAAACCAAATTTAATCGTGTTAAAAATCTGTAAATTCATTCCTTTCTTATACAAATAAACGATATCCAAAAAACATATTAATTACATATAATCACTTCAAAGTTTATATTTAATTAAATTTTAATGCTTTTTTTGGGGATAAAAACTAAAAAAAAATGATTCATCATTTATTATTTGATATCATTTATTATTGTGATAAGGGAATAAAAAAAATAAAACGAAGATTCAAAAAAATAAAACACCGTTTCAAAAAATTAAAACGGCGTTTCAGAAAATTAAAACGAAGACTTAGGAAACTGAGAAAAAGACAAAAAAAAGGCTGTTTCAAAATATGAAACAGCCTTTAAAGTATTTTTTTACAGAATGTTATTCTACGGAAGAATTATCATCTGAGAGGCGTTGTGGCTTTTGTGGTCTTGGACGATCTGAGTTGTTACGATCAGAACTACTTCCTCGATCAGAACCATTACGCTCTGGCATTTGTCTTGGTGGTCTTTCTACAAATCCTTCTGGTTTTGGAAGCAATGCCTTATGTGATAGTTTGTATTTTCCTGTCTTTTTATCAACCTCAATTAGTTTAACTCTTATTTTATCTCCCGACTTAAGTGCGTCTTCAACATTATTTACTCTCTCCCATGAGATTTCAGATACATGTAATAATCCGTCTTTTCCAGGTAAGAATTCAACAAAAGCTCCAAATGCTTGGATGTTTCTTACTATCCCTTCATATTCTTCACCAACTTCTGGAATTGTAATTATTGCTTTAATTTTTGCTAAAGCTGCTTCAATTCCTTCTTTATTTACAGAAACAATATCAATATGTCCCATTTCGTCTCTTTCTTCAATTACGATAATAGTTTTTGTTTCCTTTTGCATTTCTTGAATAATCTTTCCTCCTGGTCCAATTATTGCGCCAATAAATTCTTTTGGAATTGTAAGTTTAACTACTCTTGGAACAAATGATTTATAGTCCTCTCTTGGAGCTGGCATCGTTTGTTCAATTATGTCTAAGATATGCATTCTGCCTTTATTTGCTTGAGCTAATGCCTCTGCAAGGATTTCGTATGACAATCCATCACATTTTATATCCATTTGACACGCTGTGATTCCATCTCTCGTTCCTGTTACCTTAAAGTCCATATCACCTAAATGATCTTCGTCGCCTAAGATATCAGAAAGCACTGCCCATTTTCCATCTTTTGCAATAAGTCCCATTGCAATTCCTGATACTGGTTTAGTTATTTTCACACCTGCATCCATAAGAGCTAAACATCCTGCACATACTGTTGCCATTGATGAAGAACCATTGGATTCTAAAATATCTGAAACAATACGTATTGTGTAAGGACATTCTTCTTTGGAAGGGAAAATTTGTTTAAGAGCTCTCATTGCTAAGTTACCATGTCCGATTTCTCTTCGTGATACTCCTCTGTTTCCTTTTACTTCACCTGTTGCAAATCCTGGGAAATTATAATGTAAAAGAAAGTTATTCTTTCCATCAATAATTGCTCCGTCTATAATTTGTTCATCAAGCTTTGTTCCTAATGTACATGTTGTTAGTGATTGTGTTTCTCCACGAGTGAAGATAGCAGATCCGTGAGTTGTTGGAAGATAGTCGACTTCAGCCCATATTGGTCTAATTTCATCTAATTTTCTTCCATCAAGACGAGTCCTCTCAGCTAACACCATATCTCTCATTGCTTCTTTCTCAATATCGTGATAATAACGATTGATTAAGAATGCTTTTTCTTTAGCCTCTTCTGGTGTTAGGGTATCTATAAATTCTTGTTTTATTGCATTAAAGCCTTCAGAACGTTGTGTTTTACAAGCAATTCCTTGCTTTGCAAAGTCATAACACTTTTGATAAGTAGCCTTATGAATAGCTCCTTTAAGGTCTAAATCATTATCTTCATGGCAATATACTCTTTTTTGAGTTTTATTAACCGCAGCTTCTAATTCTTTTATTGTTCTGCAGTGAAGTTTTATTGCATCGTGAGCTATTTTCAAAGCCTCTAACATCAATTCTTCAGAAGTTTCTTTCATCTCCCCCTCAACCATCATGATATTCTCCTCTGTTGCAGCAACAATAAGAGATAATTCAGCTTTTTCAATTTCTTCAATAGATGGCCATAAAACAAATTTACCATCAATATAAGATATTCTAACCTCAGATACTGGTCCATGGAATGGAATATCAGAAACCGCAAGTGCTGCTGATGCCGCAAGTGCTGCAAGTGCATCTGGAGGAGTGTTTTGGTCTCCTGAAATTAAAGTGATTTGAACTTGAACCTCAGCATGAAAATCTTCTGGAAATAAAGGACGCAATGCTCTATCAACCAAACGAGCTATAATTATTTCGTATTCTGATGGACGTGCCTCTCTTTTGAAGAAACCTCCTGGGAAACGGCCCACAGAAGCGTATTTTTCTTGATAATCAACAGTTAGTGGCATAAAGTCCACATTCTCTCCTGCTTCTTTTTTGGCACAAACAGTTGCTAAAAGCATCGTGTTTCCCATTTTAACAACAACAGAACCATCAGCTTGTTTAGCTAATTTTCCTGTTTCAATTTCGACATTTCGTCCATCTTCAAGTGTGAAGACTTTTTTAATTACTTCCATCTTATTATTTTATTAACCTCTTTTCTAACTGGAGCAACATTAGAACAATCATTCATTTTGCTTCTTTTACTCCACAATTATTTATATACAAAAAAAGGCAATTAGAAGCTAATTGCCTTTTCCCATAAATCTATTGATATAGAAATTACTTTCTAATACCTAATTGTTTAATTAATTCACGATATTTTAAAACATCTTTATCCTTAAGATAATCTAACAAACGTCTTCTCTTTCCTACTAATCTAACTAAAGAACGTTCTGTAAATTTATCTTTCTTCATTCCACGAACATGTTGAGTTAGATGTTGAATGCGGAATGTGAATAATGCGATTTGCCCTTCAATAGAACCAGTGTCTTTATCTGATTTACCATATTGTGCAAAAATTTCTTTTTTCTTTTCGGTTTCTAAATACATATCCTTACCTATCTTTTTTATATTTTTTTCTAATTAAACTCCATCAATTGGGTTTGCAAAGATAGAAATTAAATTGTTACTAACAATAATTTATCTATTTTTTTTTTGCTTTATATGAGTTTTCTTTATATAGACTTCTTGTTTGGTTATGATAAAAGAACATAATAGCATTGAGAAAGCTATTCCAAGTATGTCAGCAAAAAGATCCATAAACTCAAAACTTCTATGAGTTATATTAGAGAGCAGTAGCTGAGACAATTCAGTTATTATTCCAAAGCCTACTGAAATGAATGTGGTTACTAATATTGATTTTAAAAAATTAATTTTATTTACCAATATCCAAAACAAGAGGAAAGAAAAAACTGCAAACATTCCTAAATGAACAATTTTGTCAAAAAAAGGAATAAACGAGAAAAAACCTATACTCTTTGGTAATAAGTCTGAAGGTGATAGTATTCCGTATAACATTAACGCTATCCAAACAACAAAGAGAATAATATTTAAATTCTTGTTTCTCATTTTCAATTATAAATAAAAAAAGATGCTCAAGTTATTATAGCTGAGCATCTCTTTTTATTTTATGCTTTAATTCCTATAAACCAATAAATGCTGAATAAGCTTTCGCATCCATTAAATCATTTAATTCAGCTAAGTTACTAGGTTTTATTTTAATAACCCAACCTTCAGCGTAAGGATCTGAATTGATTGCAGCTGCATTTGATTCAAGATTTTCATTAAATGCTAAAACTTCTCCAGATATTGGCATCATAAGGTCTGAAACAGTTTTAACAGCTTCAACAGAACCAAACACTTCATCTTTATCTAATGTTTCGCCAACAGTGTCAACATCAACGAATACGATATCACCTAATTCATGTTGTGCGAAATCTGTTATACCAATAAAGACTTCATCACCTTCAACTCTTAACCATTCGTGGTCGTTAGAATACTTTAAATTTTCTGGAATGTTCATTTTATTTCTTTTTTTGATTTGTCAAATAATATTTCAAGGTTCAAAATTACTATTTTTTTTTAATATAAACTCAAATTACTATTATCTTTTTATTATCTTATAGTTTAATAGCTTGCTCTCCAAATGAATAGTAACGATATAAACGCCATTTCTTAAAGAAGAAACATCTATTAAATTAGTATTATTATCTTTTTCAATAAGTTTTCTTCCAAACATATCGTAAATCTCAACATATTTCAATTTCTCAGTTGAAACAATATTAAGTTCATTCAACATTGGGTTAGGATAGAGAGTAAGCTTTGGAGAGGATTCGATCTCATTATCTAAACCTATTAGCTCAACAGCTCTCTTAACAGCATCATGGGCAGAGACCTTACCCCAACCCCAACTATCATTTGGGATAGTTGATGTAGTATAACTGTCTTGACGAGCAGTTTCTATAAGAATTTCTTTTATTTTTTCAGAACTCAAATTTGGATTAGCCTCCAACATTAATGCAACAACACCTGTTACCATTGGAGAGGACATTGATGTTCCTGATAATGGAGCAAAAGGATAATCCCTGCCTTCAAATGTAATTAAATTATTTGACGAAAAGTCTTGACTTGCAAAAGAAGATATTGAGGAAAAAACACCAACTCCAGGTGCAGAAACCTCTGGTTTTATTCTTCCATCAATTGTTGGTCCAATACTTGAAAAATTAGCTCTTGATCCTCCTGAGTATGCATCTCTTGGTCGGGACAAATGTGCGGCTACTGTAATTGCAGTCTTACAAACAGCAGGTTCGCCTATACTATAGTAAAAATCCCCTTCAATATCTTTTAACCTATATTTCTTAAAATCCAATCCCCAATTGCCTACTCCAGTTGACAAACAAGCAACATTCCAAGCATGAACATAACCGTTAGGAGAAATTATGGATAAGATCACAAAGTATTGTCCCAATTGAGAGTTTGAAAGCCTTACAGCCCATTCTTGAATTGGACGATTAGAAATAGGGGTTGAAGATACGGAATTCGATCTATAAATGATAGAATCGTTACCAATAATTAATAATGTATCAGCAATATAATCATTTGAAATAGTGTTAACCCATCTAGAAGCATGAACCAATTGAAAGTTTCCATCATAAAACTCTAATCTTGCAGAAAACCTATCGGTACTATCTCCAGAAAGTGTTAATGATTGCCCCCAATATTTTTCAACAGTATTTTGAATATCGAAACCAATACCCGTTGATACTGTATCACTAAAATTAAAATCTGCCTTTATATGAAACTTTGTATTTCCATTATTTCCTCCACTTGTTACAAAAACAATATTATCATTTAGAGACATACTGTCAATTGCTTGATCAAACATTGAAGTTCCATCCATCAAACCAATATTATATAAGCCCCAACTTCCATTGACAACTAATCGTTTTCCCTTATCTTGAGCAATTCCTCTCATCCAAGAATAAGCATCTAAAACTCCTGCCTCATCAATTAGAAAGGTTGCAAATAATAATTCAGACCCATAAGCAATTCCTCTATAATTTGTGGTAGCCCCTCCTCCTGAGGCTATACCAGCAACATGAGTTCCATGGTATCCATATTGATAAATATTTGACGTGTCACATTGAGCTCCAAGCAGAGCTTGTTTTCCTTCAAATACAGTACCATAAAGATAACCACTTGGCGAAGGTCCTTGATTTCGGAATTGATCCCACGCTGCAATAATCCTATAATTATTTAACAAGGTGTCGTAAAACATTGGGTGAGTGTAGTCGAAACCCCAATCAGTAATCCCAATAATTACATCCTTACCACTGTAAGGACTTGGCAAGTCAAAACCCTGCCAAACTAAATCAGCACCAAGATCACTGGCTGCTTTTATAAGATGAGGGGAACTAACTTTACGAGAGGTCTCAATTTCGTCCATCCCTTTAATTTTCAACACATCTCTAACCCTATCAAGAGGGATATAAACTGTTAAGATATTTCCAATTCTTGAACCTATCTTAGAATTGTTTTTCAAAAGTTCATTCTCATCAAACTCATCGTTTACCTTTATAATGGCAGATATATGCTTAACTCCATCAAAATTACGATAAGAGTATTTTTCAGAAAATAAAATAGAAGATTTTTTTCCTTCACTATTGAGATACCCTTTCAACCCAACTCCTATATTTTGGGCAAAAAGACTTTGGATTAAAAAAAACATCAATAAAAATAATAATTGTTTCTTCATATAACTAGTTATTAATTTGATTAAAATAATATTCCTAAACTATTGCAAAGGTAATAAAGAAAAAATTAACTTAAACAAAAAAAGCGTTCTGAATTATCAAAACGCTTTTTCTTAGCTTTAATTTTAGTATTCGTCTTCGTGGAAGAAGAAATCATCCTTTGTAGGGTAATCTGTCCAAATATCCTCTATACTATCATAAGTCTCTCCCTCATCCTCAATTTCAGTTAGATTTTCAACAACCTCTGCCGGAGCACCACTTCTCAAAGCATAATCTAAAAGCTCTTCACGCGTTGCTGGCCATGGTGCATCTTCTAATTTCGAAGCTAATTCTAATGTCCAATACATTGTTTATAATTATTTTAAGTTTATACTCGTGAAATTAAAAATAACCCTCTCATTTTTTGCAAAAGTAATATTAATTCTTATACAAACAAATTTAACCTCGTTTATTTTAATTATAAAAGCATTTTATTCTTGATTTTTAAATTACGGGATCCACAAAATCTCTTCTCTACCCCTATCAATCAAAACTTTCCTTGCTAAAATAAAAAGATAGTCAGACAAGCGATTAATAAAAATTAAAACCTGATCATCAACTCCTTCTTTATCATTTAATTTACATAAAAGCCTTTCAGCTCTTCTGCAAACGGTTCTAGAGACTTGCATCTCAGAGAAAATATAATATCCTGTTGGTAAAATGAAACTTTTAAATTTAGGCAATTCTCCTTCTAATAAATCAATCCTCTTTTCTAACATTAAAATATGTTCGTCTTTTACTGGAGGTAATGTCTTAATATTTGGGTCTTCACAAGCAACAATTGCTTGAGCGTTAAAAATAGTATTTATTATAGATAAAAGTTCAACATTAATAAAATTAGATTCAATCTCTTTTTTAGATTTACCCAATTTTCTTTCTCTCTGTGCCAAAAGATCTCTAACAAGACCTAAATGGCAATTTAATTCGTCTAATGTTCCATAACACTCAACTCTCAAATCATATTTAGGCACTCTCTTGCCTCCAACCAAAGATGTTGTTCCTTTATCTCCTGTTTTTGTATAAATCATTACTCTTAAACTCTTTCAACAGATTTTATTTCAGGAATAGCTTCAATTACAGCTTGTTCCACTCCTTGCTTTAGAGTTATCATAGCATGAGGACATGATCCACAATGACCTTGAAGTTCTACAAAAACAACTTTATCGTCAGTTAATTTTACAAATTTCAAATCACCTCCATCACTTTGAAGGTATGGTCTAATTTGTTCTAAAACCTCTTTCACTCTTATTTCTAATGCTTGTGTTTCTTCTGATGTCATAATATTTTTTATTTATTAATTTCTACTAATTTATCATTAATCTTTCGAGCTAAGCTCAAAAAACTATTACTTTCTAACGAATCAACGATCAAACTTATTGGATTTCCACTATCATTAGTTTCAGAAATTTCCTCCGAAATAGGAATTTGCTCCAATACTTCTATATCTAATTCTTTAGCAAACTTCTCTGTTCCACCTTTTCCAAATAAATAATATTTGTTATTAGGTAAATCATTAGTAACGAAATACGCCATATTTTCTACCAATCCCAAAATTGGGACATTAACACTTTCGTTTTTAAACATATTAACAGCCCTTCTAACATCACTAATAGCTAATTGCTGAGGAGTTGAAACAAATACAGCACCCGACAAGTTAAAGTCATGTGAAAGCGTTAATTGAATATCACCAGTTCCTGGAGGCATATCGAAAATCAAATAATCTAATTCTCCCCAAAGAGTATCAGAAAGCATTTGAATTAAAGTATTTGAAGCCATTGGCCCTCTCCACATTAAAGCTTTTGAAGGGTCAACAAAAAAACCAATAGACATAAGTTTTACGCCAAATTTTTCAATAGGTTGAAAATGTAATTTACCATCTATTTCTTGACCAACTACCTCTTCATTTTCGATATTAAATAGAGTTGGGATTGATGGGCCGTAAATATCCACATCTGCCAAACCAACTTTAAATCCCAGTTTAGCAAGGCTAATTGCAATGTTAGCAGCAATTGTAGATTTACCAACGCCTCCTTTTCCACTACCAATAGCAAGCAAAAACTTAACCTTTGACATTGATTGAGCAATCCTCATCTCCTTTTCTTTTCTCTGTTCGAATATATTCATTACTCTATATTTTATTATTTTTCATCCTCCCCCTCATCATCATCGTCATCGTCGTCATCGTCGTCATCAATTTTTTCTGCGGCATAGTCTCCGTGAACAAGAACAAATGTATCTTTAGAAGGCTTTTCCTCCTCTTCTTCTTCCTTCTCTTGTTCCGCTGAAAAATCGTGGTTCTTTGAATCGCGTAAAATTTCTTTATCGAATTCTTCTTCTGTTAGCTTAGCATCAACCTTCACATCAACCTTTACCATATAAATCGTATCCTCTGTTTCGAAAGGTACAACATAAATAACTTCACCTGATGGCTTGTTTATTTTTTGAATATACGAGCTATATCCTTCAGAATAGGCTTGACTGAACATTAATAACTGACTCTTTGTTAGCTTATTGAAGCTAATAATTACTCTTAATTTGTTAACTTTTTGTTTCATAGATTATGCAAAAATAATTTGCAATATTAGTAACTTTTTGTAACACTCAAGAGATTTAATCAATAATTATATTGAAAAAATACTTAAAACTCGGATTTCTACATCACTGTAATGCTTCCTCCCTTTATTTCTTTTTTATCTAAATTTTTAAATTCAAACTTATAGAAATATGTCCCGATTGGGATATTTATGGCTTTAAAATTATTTTTATACCCCTTACATTTATAAACAGACTTACCATTACGATCAAAAACAATCAAACAATTATCAGGAAATTTATCAACGTCTTTAATAACAAACACATCATTTATTCCATCACCATTAGGAGTAATAACATTAGAAGGTTTAAAATCTGGAATATCTAAATTTGAAGGCAAAACTTTTTTAACAATTACTAAAGAGTCTTCTTTAATATGATTAATATTAATTTCTGTTGGATATGACTGAGAAGAATTGATTGTTTTGACTGAATAATTTCTATTTTCCAAAACAATAGTCTTTTCATCACTAACCTTAAATGCGATTATAGTATCTTGATTGTTTTGATTTAAAGTAGCAATTGGACTAGTGATTTGTTTAGCTTTTTCTATTGAGATGATTTTTCCATCATCGTTTTTGACAGAATCATCATTTATCTTAGACGTTTCAATTTTTGTTTTAACAATAACATTTTCTTTTGAATCATTAAAACTATTAATAAATAAATATGCTCCTACTCCAATAATTCCACATCCAGCAACCAAGCCGATAGCTTTAAATACAACATTAGTTGTTAGCTTTGTAGCACCTACTTTATCTAAATTATTATTTAGATTCGTTTTAGGGGCATTGCTTAGTTGACTCTCAAGCTTATTCCAAATATCTGGAGCCTCAACCTCGTTATCCTTTAATTTATTAAATATCTTATCTATATTCTTCATCTCAATTCTTTGTTAGCAATTTTATCTAAATTTTCTTTTAAAGCTTTTCTTGCCTTATATAGATTAGATTTAACGCTGTTTGGTGTCATATTTAATTCTTGACTAATCTCTTTATTACTATATTCATCGATGGCGGACATATTGAAAATAATTCTTAGAGCTTTTGGAAGTTCCTGCACACAACTAATCAACTCTTCCTCCGAAAACATATAATCGGTTTCAAATATCTGTTGAGTATTAATGTTACTTATTTCGATAGACACCTCATTCATATTATATTTTTTGCTTGTCCTATACATATTGATTGAGTTGTTAATCATAACTTTTTTTATCCAAGCTTCAAAAACAAAGGAATTAAAGTCTTCATTTATCTCAAAGTTATCAATAAATTTAAAAATCCTCATCCAGCCCTCCATAAGCATATCTTCAGCCTCCGAACTCGATTTTGAATATCGCAAACACAATGCGAACAGTTTGTTTTTATAGCATTTAAAGATTCTTTGTTGAGCTATTGAGTCATTCTGTTTGCAAAGATTTATCAAATCTATTAAGTCTTCATTTCTTTCCATAAATCATCTACACTAATAACAACACATATTTCGAAAAAAAGTAACCATTAAATCGATTTTTTTTATTTAATAACTATCATTTTCTCTCTTATCAGTATTTTCTTATCCATAGATACAAGCGAAATAATGTACATTCCTGAGTTAAGTTCAACATTGAAACGAGCTGTATTTGAACCCTTATTTATTTTTTTACAATAGAATTCTTTACCCATATTATCTGTAATAATTAAATTATAATCATTGTTTAAATCAGAGAACCCAAGGTTAACAACGTCACTAATAGGATTTGGGTACAATTTCATCTTAGGCTCACAAACCTTATCAATATTTGCAAGTCCAATAATACTTCTATCACCAATTGCCATAATATAATCACCTTCCCAAAGAGCATTAAGCTTTAAATAGCCTATTGTGTTGTCTGCTTTGTTGGTTTTAACAGGAATCCAAGGCTCGTTGTGACTAGGGCGATATAATAGCATTAGAGAGTCTAATGAAGAATATTTACTTACTAAGTCATTATCAAAATTATTAGTACTAGAAGCGATCTTATAATAGAAATTACCTTCAATATGACATTTATCCAAATTCATACCCTCAATGGTCCAATAATGTTTTCGACTAATTCTCTCTACTCCTTCAATAAGGGGATTAGCTTCTTCATCACCCAACCAACTTAAACTTGTTCTTAAAAAAACAGAATCAGGATTTGATTTAATATCAGCAAAGAAATAAGTATTCGGAAAACTATTTACCCCAAGACTATCAATAATCATATAATTATCTAAGGTTGCATCAGCAATTTCTTCTTCCAAATCAATAAAACAATTAATTGGTATAAAACTTAAATTAATATCTTGAGTTGTGGCACTACCATAAAACTCAACAATTCTTTTCTCCTTATTCCAATTCTCATCAACAAAAGTAACTGGAATGCGGCTAAAAGCACAACCCCCATTTTGATTAACAATAGTTCTTTGTTTTATTGAAATTGTTGCAGTGAAACCATTAAAATGTTTTTCAGTAATTGAATAATGATTATAACCACTATCCAAAACATAGAAATTAAAAAAGTCCGTTAAATCAATATTAGTTTGAGAAGAAAGAAAATCTCTCATTTGAAAAGAGTTCACAACTCCATATCCATAATTTGAAAGCATAGCCCTTACCGAAGGAAAGAAAACATCATCTCCCAAATAACCTTTAAGAGTGTGTACAACTGCGGCTCCCTTTCTATAAGTTGTTTTAGAATATACATCCTCCCCAGTTACCCCATATAAAATCCTATACCCCTCGTCAAGAGGCATCTTATTAAGCACCGCTTCCATATTATTTCTAAAATACTTCTTTGCATATTCAGTCCCGTAATGAGCTTCAAAAGAGATGTTTTCAGACCAACTTGTCCATCCTTCTTTTATCCACATATCCAATTCAGAATATCCACCCATATAGTTACCAAACCAACTATGTCCTAACTCATGAACAATATTGCTGTTATTATCATCACCCTGACCAATTGCAGCACTTCTGGCCAATGAAATATTATCAACATGCTCCATACTACCCAATGGAGTAACAGAATAACCAACCCTATTAAATCGAAACTCTCCAAACTTAGATTCTAATCCATGAAAAGCGTCCTTAATCAAACCAACCTTAGACCTAAGAATTGTTGTGTCTTCAGGGAAACAATAAATATTAAGAGGAAAATTATTTGCAATTCCCTCAATTGTATCTTCAAGCAAAGCATAATCCGCAATAGTTACCGCAACAAGATAAGGAGCTATGGTTTGAGGAATTCTCCAATGCCACAGAGATGAAGAATCGGAAATACTAACAACACTATCGATAATTCCACCACAAATAACCTTTTTATCACTTTGCGAGCTAATATTAAGATTAAAAGTAGCCTTATCGCTAAATAGATCTTGACAAGGAAACCAGCTTCGTGCAAAAGAATGTTGAGGATCCATTATAGCTACATTTAAGGAATAAATTATTCGTGGATCATAGTGAATGCCCCCCCAACCATATAATTCAGTTACCTGTGCTCCGCTATACCAAACACAAACATCAATAATATCTCCATTTTGAGACCCATTAGGAATAGAGATACTAATATTTGGAGAATTATAATAATAATGGAAAGCCGGAAATCCATTAACATAGACCGAATCTACATTATGATTTAACAAACTAAGTTTAATGATATTATAAGAAGGATCAACAAGCTTTACACTAAGAATACAATTTCCTACATGCCTACCTTTAACAGTATTATTAATATCCAAATTAATTTCATAATGCTGGATATCAATAGAATCTGTCTGCGCATTTAATAATAAGAAGGAGAATGAAAGAATAAAAAAGAATAATGTTTTTTTCATTGCCAATGTTTTTTATTAATTAAAAGATTGACAAAGATACAATAAAGTTTCAAAAATAAAGAAAAACGTCATCAGCTTTTTAAAACTAATGACGTTAAACAAAATATTTTTTTGTGACCAAGCTGGGATTCGAACCCAGGACCCCATCCTTAAAAGGGATGTGCTCTACCAACTGAGCTACTTGGTCAATCAAATTGCGAGTGCAAAGGTATAAATTTTTTTATTCATACCAAACAATTTGCACTTTTTTTATTTCTCTTTTTTATCAATATACTTGAAATCAATATAATAATTTTAAAAATAAAATGAGCAAATGAAATAAAACAAATAAAACTTGTACAAAGCAGTTATTATTATTATTATTGCAAAAATATAAAACAACCATATCATTATGAAATTAGAAATACAATTAAAAAAGGGAATTGGAGAATTATTATTTGGCTCAACAATAGAGGAAATAATAAAGGAGATAGGCTCACCCGAAGAAACAGAAGTTATAGGAGAAGACATTGAATATCCTACCACTATACTTCATTACCACAAAATAGGTCTGAGTTTATTCTTCGACAATAACGATCATTCAATCCTAACTTGTATCGACATAGATAGTGAGGATGTCGAAATATTTGGCAAAAAACTAATAGGATCTTCCCCAAGAGAGGTTGAGTTGCTTATGATAGAAAACAAAATATATAACGAAACAAAAGAGGAAGAAGACTGGGGAGAGATGAGAATCTCATTTGAAGAATACAGTATAGATTTTTATTTTATTGACGAGAAACTTGTATCAATTACCTTTGGAAAATAATAACCTACCAATATTCCCTGCGTTTTTCTTTCCAAACGTAGAATATTTCATTCACTTATCGAAGTTTGATAAAGTGAAGATAGAGGCAATGGAAACCTATCCAAAACAGTCCTTTAGAAACAGAACCTATATACAATCTGCCAACGGAAAGATAAGTATAAATATTCCAATTATTAAAGAATCATCAAATCGTCAAACAATATCTGAGGTTAAAATATCTTATAATGATAATTGGAATATAAAAGCCTTCAGAACAATTTGTTCTGCCTATGGGAAAAGTCCTTTCTTTGAATATTATGAAGAAGACATTAAGGAGTTTTTCTTTAAAAGATATGAAAAGTTATTCGATTTAAATCTTGATATACTATCCTATTTTCAAAAAAGATTTCAAATTAAAACAGAAATAATTATAAGCCAAGAATACTTAAAACCAAACACAGGGCTAGATTTCAGAGATAAATTCCTCCCTAACCCTCAATCTAATAACTCACAAGCAAGACCAAATCACAAACCTTACATTCAGTGCTTTAGCGACAAGCTTGGATTTATCGAAAACTTATCCTCTATTGACCTTTTATTTAATATGGGAAAAGAAAGTATAAATTACATAAAAAATTTGAGTTTAGAT
>JALNVJ010000010.1 GCA_023227645.1 Bacteroidales bacterium
CGAAATATATATCACATGAGTCTTTTGATGGTCTTCCTTCGGAATCTCCTTCTAATATTGGATTATTCTTTCCATCTTTCATTATGTCTCCTGCCTTATATCTCATCTTAAATTCTACTTGACTTGGTTTTTGATAGAAAGGGGTTCCTAAATTTACCAATTTCCTTGGGTTGGGATCTGAGCCTATTGCTGGTAAGTATGTGGTGTTAAAAACAAATTTACCTGTAAATAATGCACCTGTTATAATGGCGGAATTAAGCATTGATCCCGCACTATAAACTCTTGTATCTAATGATACGTAATCTGCATTTTCAATATTAGGTTTTGGATTTACTGAAAAGAAACCTGTTAGGGTATTAGCTCTTGCTGCATTTTGCCATGGTGAAAATATATTTTCTTCACCTGGGAAATATGCATAGGTTGAGCCAATTTTAATATCATTTCCATTTTCATCTTTAGCAATTGTCCAGGTTTTCATATCTGAATATGCTAATTGCAAAGGAGGATCTGCATAAAATATTTTGATTTTCCAAACCTTTGAAATATTATCATCTTCAGCAGTAATTGTTAATACAAGATTATTAGAGAAGTCTTTTATTATAAGTGGGTTTTTATCCGACTTGGCTAGGGGAGAAAAATTAACGGAACTTACCGTAAGATTATTATAATTTAAAGAAATTGGAATTCCTATCTCTACTAAACCTGTATCTTGTTGTGAACCTGAAATTATATGATTAGATATTTGTCCTGATATATCAAAAACCAATATCTCACAATTTTTAGATTCTGTGTAGTATTTTTCATCAACACATCCTATTAAGAAGATTGAAAACAAAACTAATGCAATTATTATCTTTTTCATATCTTTATTAAGTTCAAGTTAGTATATATATCCGTGTTGAGAAATTATAAACCAAAGAAATAAGCAAATCCAAAATACACTTTAAATAGGTTTAGCTTAAAATCAATTGAAATATCACTTGTTGAACCATTCTTTATTTCATCTTGCTTGATAAAGGAGCGGTTATAATACATTACTATAGGGTTAAAAGCAAATTCAAAAGCAAAACCATCTTTAAGGAAATACATAAATCCAGGTGAAAGTCCTATGCTTAGTTCATGAGTTGTTTTTATTAGTTTTTTAATATCAGCACCTTCATCATAAATATCTCTTCTTAAGGAAGAAAGATAAGAATAGGTAAGATTAGTTTCATTATAAACAAAGAAACGGTTTGAGTTTCCTATTGGGATATAGTTTTTAACTCCAGTACCAATATTTAGAGAAGAAGAAACAATATTAGAATTATAGGTTGAGGCATCTATCAAAAGATCTAATAATTTTGCACTAATGGTATAGCTTTTATCAGAAAATCCATAACTAACTTTAGCACCCCAAGCGATATTATCAGCAATAAACCAAGAACCTGAAAGAGAAAAATCACCAGAAACATCTTTAATTTCTTTTATGTCAACTATTGTAAAAAACATATCATTTGAAACATCTTTCTTTGATAATCCAACATTAAAACCAAAGCTAGACACTCTATTAGTTAAAAAAGTTTTTTTTATGGGTTGAATTGTATCTTGAGAACAAGCCTCAATAGAAGAGAAGATAACAAATCCCGAGAAAATCAAATATATTATTCTTTTCATAATTTTCATATTTTGATTGTCAAAAATACTAAATAAATATGATTTGAATTTCTTTTCTTTGTTTTATTTTGATAATACAGCAAAGTATTAGTATTTTTGTACTTTCATTTACTTTAGATTTGATATGATATGAATATAAATATAAATAACTATTGCATAATTATGGCTGGTGGAATTGGATCTAGATTCTGGCCACTGAGTAAAACTTCTAAACCTAAACAATTTATTGATGTATTGGGAAAAGGAGAAACTCTTATACAGTCAACTTTCCGACGCTTTGAAAGAATTTGTCCAAGAGAGAATATATATATTGTTACAAATGGTATATATAAAGATTTGATAAATGAACAAATATCTAATCTTAATCCAAATCAAATTATAGCTGAGCCTACACGTAGAAATACTGCGCCTTGTATTGCTTATGCTAATTTTAAGATTGGTAAAATGAATCCCAATGCTAATATTATTGTTTCTCCTTCTGATCATTTTATTGTTGATGAGGATATGTTTATTGAAACAATTGAAATGGGTTTAGAAGCAAGTAAGAATAGTGATATTTTAGTTACTTTAGGAATTAAACCAACCTCTCCAAATACTGGATATGGATATATACAATATATTCAATCTAATTTCTTTAGCTCAAAGAAACAGATGAATAAAGTTAAGCTTTTTACTGAAAAACCAGACTACGATATGGCATTACAATTTATTTCAAGTGGGGATTTCCTTTGGAATAGTGGAATGTTTATTTGGTCATTGAAAAGTATTAATAAGTCCATGAAAGAGCTTTTGCCAGAAGTTTATAATATTTTTGAAAAGGGGAATGATATTTTCAATACTCCTAAGGAAGTAGATTTTATTAAGGTTGCTTATTCGGCATGTCCAGCCATTTCAATTGATTATGGAATAATGGAAAAGGCGAATAATGTTTATGTTATTCCTTCTGAATTCGGATGGAGTGATGTTGGAACTTGGGGCGCAGTGCATGAGGTTAGACAAAAGGATAAAAATGATAATAGTGTTGTTGGGAAAAATATTATGATTTATGATACAAAGGAATGTGTTATTAATAATTCATCAACAAAACTTCTTGTTATTCAAGGTTTAGAAAAATATATTATTGTAAATACAGAAGATGTGTTGATGATTTGTGAAAAGGATCAGGAACAAAGAATAAAACAATTTGTTACTGATGTAGAAGTTGAAAAAGGTTCAAATTTTATATAAAAAGAAAAATAAAAAATACTAATTATTCAAATGAAAGATTTAAAGAGAATAGAGATTATTGATCTTTTGCAAGGAAAAGCAAATGACCAAATAGGAAAAGAAATTTGTGTTAAGGGTTGGGTAAGGACCAAAAGAGGGAATAAGAATATTGCTTTTGTTGCATTAAATGATGGAACAATTATTCATAATATTCAAGTGGTGGTTGAATTATCTGATTTTGATCAAGAGCTAATTAAGAAAATTACAACAGGAGCATCTCTAAGAATTAATGGAAAATTAGTTGAATCTGTTGGTCAAGGGCAAAATGTTGAAATTCAGGCAACAGAAGTTGAACTTTATGGAGAAGCAGATCCAGAAACTTTTCCTCTTCAAAAGAAAGGACATACTCTAGAATTCTTACGTGAAATTGCTCATTTAAGACCAAGAACAAATACTTTTGGTGCAATTTTCAGAATACGTCATGCTATGGCTTTTGCTGTTCATAAGTTTTATAACGATAAGAGATTCTTTTATTGGCATAGTCCATTAATAACTGTTTCAGATGCCGAAGGAGCAGGAGAGATGTTTCAGGTAACAACTCTCGATTTAGATAATATTCCAAGAACTGAGGATGGTAAGATTGATTATTCTCAAGATTTTTATGGAAAGGAAACTTCATTAACTGTTTCTGGGCAATTGGAAGGAGAGCTTGGTGCATTATCTCTTGGTAAGATATATACTTTTGGGCCTACTTTTAGGGCTGAGAATTCAAATACTCCTCGTCACTTATCTGAATTTTGGATGATAGAACCTGAAATGGCTTTCTATGATTTGGAAGATAATATGAACTTGGCTGAAGAATTTATCAAATATTTAGTTAGCTATGCTTTAGAAAACTGTAAGGATGATTTGGAGTTTCTTCAAAATATGTATGATAAAGAATTAATTGAAAGACTTCAACACGTTGTTGCTACTGATTTTATTCGATTAAAATATACTGAAGCTATTACAATCTTAGAAGAATCTAAACAGAAATTTGAATTTCCAATTTCTTGGGGAGTAGATCTTCAATCTGAACATGAAAGATATTTGGTTGAAAAACACTTTAAGAAACCAGTTATCCTAATTGATTATCCAAAAGAGATTAAGGCTTTCTACATGAAAGAAAATACTGATGGCAAAACAGTTAGAGCTATGGATGTTTTATTTCCTAAAATTGGTGAAATTATTGGAGGTAGTCAGAGGGAAGATAATATGGATAAGCTTGTGGCTAGGATGAAAGAGGTTGGAATCGATCCTAAGGATATGAAATGGTATTTAGATACTCGTCGTTTTGGTTCTGTTCCACATAGTGGTTTTGGATTAGGGTTTGAACGTTTACTTTTGTTTGTAACAGGGATGGTAAATATTCGTGATGTTATTCCTTTTCCACGTACTCCAAAAAATGCTGAGTTTTAAATTAGTGAATTAGTTAAGAAATATGATTTCTACAAGTATACTCCAAAAACTACAACAAAAACTTTCTCCACAACAAATTCAGTTAATGAAATTGTTGCAGTTACCTACTTTTGCTCTTGAACAAAGGATTAAAGATGAAATTGAAAAAAATCCTACCCTTGAAGAAGATGAATCTGAAAGGACAGAAGAAAATCAAGAAAATTCTCAAGAAGAAGATGGTAATGTGGAGAATGATGTTTTTGGAGATATGGATATGTTTCCAAGTGACGATGATATTATTACTTTTAAGAATAATGATAACTACGAAAAGCTAGATAAAAATCAAATTTTTGTTTCAGAGACAACATTTCATGAGGATTTAATTTCACAGCTTCAACTTAAACCCATTTCTGATAAGCAAATGTTAATTGGTTTAGAATTAATTGGTAATATTGATGATGCAGGATATTTAAGTCGTTCAATTACCTCAATAGTTGATGATTTTCTTTTCCGTCAAAACTTGGAAGTAGAGATATATGAAATTCAAGAAGTATTATCTATTATTCAAACTTTTGACCCTATTGGAGTTGGGGCAAGAGATTTGCAAGAATGTTTATTGATTCAATTAAATAAGGAAAAATCTACCAAACCAATTTTACTGGCTAAAAGAATTATTAAAAGGTATTTCGAATATTTTAAAAAGAAGCAATACAATATTATTATTCAGAAAATTGAATGCTCTGAGGAAGATTTACAAAATGCTATTGAGGAAATTATTAAACTTAATCCTAAACCTGGTAATTCTCTTTTTTCTGATGGAAATGAGGCCATTTCAATAATTCCAGATTTTATGGTTTTTCAACAAAATGGCAAGGTTGATTTTCAGGTTAATAGTTTTTCAAAACGTAAGCTTAAAACAAGCAAATATTATGAAGGGCTTTTGCAAACCGTTTCTGAAAGTAAAAATCCTTCTGATAAAGAAACAGCAAATTTTTTAAAGGATAAGCTTGAATCAGCCAGCATATTTATTGATGCTCTAAATAGGAGGAGAGATACTTTATACCTAATTATGAAAGAAATAATAATATATCAACACGATTATTTTATTGAAGGAGATATTCAAAAACTTAAACCTATGCGTTTGGTTGATATTGCGGATAAAGTTGATATGGATATTTCAACAATCTCTCGTGTTGTAAGTAATAAATATGCTCAAACTCATTTTGGAATATTTAAGCTTAAAGATTTCTTCTCTAACTTTATGATTAATGATATTGGGGAACAAGTGTCAACTGATAAAATTAAGAATGAATTAGTGAGAATTATTGATTCAGAGGATAATATCTCACCATATACTGATGACCAATTGGTTAAAATACTAAAATCTAAAGGTTATTCTATTGCTCGAAGGACTGTTTCAAAATATAGAGAGACCTTAAATATTCCAGTTTCTAGACTTAGAAAATCAGCATATTAAAAATGAATATTGAACAAACACTAGCTAAGAGGATAAAATTTGTTTTTAATCCATTATTTATTGCTGTATACTCTTTTGTATACTATTTATTGCTAATGGTTTTGTTGAATAGTTATAAGGATGCAACTTCAATTGTTCTTAAATCGATAACCTTATACACACTTGTTTCTTGTTTATTCCCAATCTTTATTATATATATTCTTAATAATAATAGCTTTCATAATGCTGAAGTAAGAGTTAAAAGCTCTAATACAAGTTATGTAATTATTTGTATTTCATATCTTGTTTCTTATATGTACTTTTCAATGCTCAATATATCTGTTTGGTTTAATATGGGTTTATTAATTCCTTTATATGTTTCACTTATACCTCTTGTTTTAAGAAAAAAGACAACAATAATTTATGAGATCATTATTATGGGAGCCATAACCTTTTATGTATTCCTTCTTACAATACAATATTACTATGTTTTTTCAATATTCCCTTTATTAATTTCAATTTTTTGTTCTGGATTATTAGTTTATTCTTATCGTATTCAAAATCTTTATACTCCAAATCAAACAATTCTTAATTATCTTATTGGTTGCTTATTAACAGTCTTAATATTATTCTTTGTGTTAATTATTTAATGAATAATATACTCATTTCATCCTCAATATAAAATATTATTAGTATTTTTGTGGTTTATAAAATATAGACTTATATAGTTAATGAAAAAACGACTTTTTATATTTTTCTATTTCTTAATGCTTTTGAGTATATTTTCTTATGCTCAAACAGATCTTGAAGTGGATTTAAGAAGTCAAAATAGAAGATTTGCCGATTCACTATACTTAGTACATAATTCACATCCAAAAACTGACAAACAAACTAAAATAAGAACCGTAATTAATCATTCACAAAACTCTTTTTCTGCTGATTCTAAAAAAGATAGTTTAATAAAATCTGCTAATCAGGAAAATGAAGAAATTGAAAGAATTATTGTAAATAAGAATGCTCCTTGTAAAACCTTATATAATAATACTTGGTGTACTAATAAAGTTAAGATGCCTTCATTTAATTTTGGAGAATTTCCTGACGAATTTAAAATAAAATTAATAGACGAAAAAAAGAATCATTCTTTTCATTTTCCTTGTGATAAAGGTGTAAAGTCATCCCCTTATGGTTGGCGTTGGGGACGTCCTCATGGAGGAATTGATTTTGCTTTAAATATTGGAGAACCTATTTATGCAGTTTTTGATGGTGTTGTTAGGGTTGCTCAAATTAATGGAGGATATGGTAATATGATACTTGTTCGTCATTATAATAACCTTGAAACATTATATGCACATTTAAGCAAAATGATTGTTAAGGTAGGGCAGGAAGTTCAGGCGGGTGATATTATTGGATATAGTGGAAACACTGGTTTTTCAACAGGACCTCATCTTCATTTTGAATGTAGATGCCTATATCAAACATTCGATCCTGAATGGATACTCGATATAAAGAATAGAACTTTAAAAACAAAACAAATTAATATTGAAAAGACCTTTTTTGGTATTGAAAGAGCAGAGAAACAACTAAATAAGAAAAAACCTATTACTAATTTAGTTAAGATTAATAAAACTTTTGAGGGAAAACCTTATTATTCATTTAAAGATAAATATGCTAATAAATCAAATACTCGTTTATTAGCTAAGGGAGGCAATGAGCCAATTAATTATATTGAAATAAATAACGAAGATAAAACAACTTGGAGATATTGGAAAGTTAAACCAGGAGATAGTATTGTTAAACTTGCTAATAGATTTAAAGTAACCCCTCGACAAATCATAGAAATGAACGGACTAAGCTCTGAAGAACTAACTCCAAATTCAAAGATTAGAGTTAGATAATAAGTTCAGTCTTTAATTGAAAAATATTCACTTAATATTATAAATTTAAAATAATAAATAACAAAATGTCAACAGCATTAAAAAATCTTTCATTATATAATTTTGATGAAGTTCCCTCGGGTGAGAATAGTATATTTGGAATAGTAGTTTCTGAATGGAATTTAGAAATAACTAATTCATTATTAGAGGGTGCAATAGAAACACTTAAGTTAAAAGATGTAGAAGAAAAGGACATATATATTCAATATGTTCCTGGAAGTTTCGAGCTACCTTTTGGAGCTTCAAGTCTTTTAGAAAAGAAAAGATTTAATGCAGTAATTTGTTTGGGTTGTGTTGTTCAAGGAGAAACAAGACATTTTGATTTTATTTGTGATGCGGTTGCACATGGTATAATGCAAGTTAGTTTAAAAAAAGAAATACCTGTTATTTTTGGACTTTTAACAACAAATACATTAGAACAAGCTCAAGACCGCTCTGGTGGTAAACATGGAAACAAAGGAATTGAAGCGGCAATTACTGCTTTGAAAATGGCTTCTTTATAAATTTTCTTTAAAAATAAATAATGAGAATAGTCTTTTTTGGTACTCCTGATTTTGCAGTAACTTGTTTAGAATCTTTAATTAATAATGGATATGAAGTAGTTGGTGTGGTTACTATGCCCGATAAGCCTTCTAATCGTGGTCATAAAATTAATTTTTCTGCCGTAAAACAATACGCATTAAATAATAATCTACAATTACTTCAACCAATAAATCTCAAAGACCCAACGTTTCTTGAAGAGTTAAAATCACTTAAAGCGGATCTAAACATCGTAGTTGCTTTTAGAATGATGCCTAAAGATGTTTATGCAATGCCACCTATGGGGTCATTTAATCTCCATGCTTCGTTGCTTCCAAAATACAGAGGAGCTGCTCCAATTCATTGGGCTGTTATTAACGGAGAAAAAGAAACTGGATTAACTACATTTCTTCTAAATGATAAAATTGATGAAGGAGAGATTATTTTTCAGAAAAAAATTGCAATTGGAGAAAATGAAACAACAGGAGAGCTACACGATAGAATGAAAGTTGAGGGAGGTAATTTAATACTTAAAACGGTTGATGCTCTTAAAAATGGAGATATTAAAACCTTTTCTCAAAACAAATTTGAAACTCAACCTAGTTTAGCTCCAAAAATTTATAAAGATACAACTATAATTCCTTGGCATAAAAAAGGGAAAGAAATACTAAATTTTGTTCGTGGTATGTGTCCATATCCTTGTGCTACTACTATTTTTTTTAATGAAAAAACACAAACGGACTTATTTTTGAAGGTTTATTGTGTTGAATTTCATGAATTATTACATGATAAAAAAATAGGTTTAGTTGAAGTAAATATAATGGTCGGATTTAGAGTATATTGTATTGATGGTTTTGTTAAAATACTTGATTTACAACAGAGTGGAAAAAAGAGGATGAGTATTGAAGACTTTTTAAGAGGCAATAGATTGGAAAGCAGTTTTGTAGTCAAAAATTAAAATTATAGTTTTTTTGTAAAAAAAGTATACAACTTTCGAAAAATTTATTACATTTGCAGGACTAACCATTTAAAAATTTATTTGATATGACAAAAAAAGATTTTATCCATTTAATGTCTGCAAAAGCAGATTTGAATTTAAAACAAACAGGTGCAGCTTATGAAGCTTTTCTAAATGTTATGGAAGAGAAATTAAAATTAGGCGAAAAAGTTAGTTTTATTGGTTTTGGTTCATTCTCTGTTATTGACAAACCAGCTCGCACAGCTCGTAATCCAAGAACAGGAAAAGCAATTAAGGTTGCTGCAAAAAAAGTTGTTAAATTTAAACCAGGTTCTGGTCTAAAAGACATTAAGAAAGGTAAAAAATAAATTATTATTTTTTTACCTTCAAGCATCTTAAGTCAATCGATCTAAGATGCTTTTTTTATGCCCAATAAGCATTAGAATTTTAGAAAGGAAAACAAAGAAAGGAAAATTGTGAATAAAGACACAGAGTTTTGATTAGAATTAGTATTTTTGCAATATATTTACTTTTTTAGAGTTTAAGTTTGTTGTTATAACTATTGGACAAAAAAGTTATTTATAGATATAATGTTACTAATTGGATAATATATGAATTACAGAAATTTTAAAATACTAGCATTTGCTTTGATTCTCTTTTTACTTTCTTCTCCTCTAAAGGCTCAAATATTTAAAGGAATGGTTATTGGAGGTGTTAACTTGTCTCAAATGAATGGAGACCAGGTTTTTGGTTATAATAAAGTTGGTCTAAATACTGGGATAGGAGTAATGGCTCCTCTAAATAATACAAGGAATTTTTTGATAAGTATGGAAGTTCTCTATAATGAACTTGGGGCAAAAGAATCAGGAGATCCATTTAAATATAATACCAAGATCCAATATGTTTCTATTCCACTATTATTTCTTTATGAAGATAAATTTGGTGGATGGACCTTTGGAACAGGACTTCAGTATTCAAGATTAATTGATGTAAAAGAAGATTGGGGACTGCCTAATACTCCAATTAAATATATGGATAGTCCTGTTATGTCAACAGTTAAAGATTTTAATAGAGATGATTTTTCTTTTCTTTTTGATATTAGATTTAGAATTTGGGAAAGATTAAAATTAAATTTCAGATACCAATATTCAATTCTTTCCATTAGAAAAGATGTTACTTATTCAAATAGTTTTCCTTCTGATTCTCCAGATTATAAGTCTTGGCAAAGAGATTTTTATCATAATGTTTTAACTCTTAGACTTATTTATGTGATTAATGAACGTTCTACTAAAGACCTTGACAGAAATATTAATCGTCAGATATATTAATCTTTAAATAAAATGAATAGTAAACGAGTAGCAATATTCCCAGGTTCTTTTGATCCAATAACTAAAGGACATGAATCTGTTGTTTTAAGAGCCTTAACTTTATTTGATGATGTAATTATTGCTATTGGAGAGAATAGCTCTAAAAAAGGCTTCTTTCCAATACAGCAACGCTTAAGTTGGATAAGAAAGACCTTTGAAGATTATCCAAATGTTAAAGTTGAAGCATTTTCTTCACTTCTTGTTGATTTTTGTAAGGAAAAACAAGCAAAATATATTCTAAGGGGATTAAGAAATTCTATTGATTTTCAATATGAAAGAAATATTGCATTGATTAATCAAGAGTTAAATTCAGATATAGAAACAATATTCCTTCTTACAAAACCTGAAGATACAGCAATTAGTTCTTCATTTGTTAGAGAAATATTATTATTTGGAGGAGATGTGACTAAGTTTATTCCTTCAAAAATCACTATAGAACCTATTAAATATTTATAATTAAATGTCAAAAATTAATTTCAAACCAGGAACAATGATATATCCACTACCAGCACTAATGGTTAGCTGTGGTGAAACACCTGAGGAATATAACATTATTACAGTTTCTTGGGTAGGTACAATTTGTACTGACCCTCCAATGTGTTATATCTCAGTTCGTAAATCAAGACATTCTCATGCAATTATTTCAAGAACAAAATCATTTGTATTAAATTTAACAACCAAAGACCTTGCAAGAGTAACAGATTGGTCGGGAGTTAGGTCGGGAGAGAATTATAATAAATTTATTGAAACAGGGTTAACCCCAATTCCTGCTCAAAAGATTAAGGCTCCCATAATAGATGAAAGTCCTCTTTGTATTGAATGTGAAGTGGTTGAAATAAAAGAATTGGGTTCTCATGATATGTTTATAGCAAATGTTGTCAATGTTTCTGCTGATGAAAAATATATTAACCCAGAAACCGATAGTTTTGAATTAGAAAAAGCAAACTTATTAGCATATTCGCATGGAAAGTATTATGCCTTAGGGGAGAAATTAGGTTTTTTTGGATATTCTGTTGAAAAAAAGAAAAGAAAAAAATAGTATTTTGTTTATAATGAATGTGGAATAGTTATTTAAAAGGTTTTAAGTCTTACCTATTACTAGAAAGAGGTTTATCTGAAAACACAAAAGAAGCATACTTTAGGGATTGTAATCGCCTATTTTCTTTTATGGAAGATAATCTTCCGAATATTAATATTCAAACCTTAAAGTATGTTCATCTTCAAAAATTTATTCAATCCTTACAATCTTCAAAGATGGATAAAGAAACTAAACTTCTAAAAATTAGTTCTCAAAAAAGATTGATTTCAGGAATAAGATCATTTTACAAATATCTATTGATTGAAGATATTATTGATAATGACCCTACGGAGCTTATTGAATTACCCCGATTAGATAGTAAATTGCCAGTTGTATTATCAAATGATGAAATTATTAAAATGATAAATTCAATAGATAAATCAACATATAAAGGGGCTTGGATGAATTTAATGATAGAGGTTTTATATGGTGCAGGATTGAGGATATCTGAACTGTTGAACTTAAAGATAAATGATATTTATAAAAGCCAGCAATTAATTAAAGTTATTGGAAAAGGGGATAAGGAGAGATGGATCCCATTAAATAAAATAGCATTAAAACAAATTGAATTATTTATAAATAATTCTCGCTCGCAAATTAAGCCCACTAAGAGCTCTGAACAATTTATATTTTTAAACCAAAGAGGAGGTAAGCTGTCAAGAATATCTGCTTTTAAGGCCATAAAAGAAGTTGCCATTAATGCAGGAATTGAAAAGAATATTCATCCACATACCTTTAGACATAGTTTTGCAACAGAGTTAATATTGGCAGGAGCAGATATTATGGTTGTAAGAGAATTAATGGGGCATGTAAGTATTCGTTCAACAGAAATTTACACCCATTTAAATGTAAGGCATCTTAAAGAAACATTATTACTATATCATCCACTTTATAACCAAAATATAAAAAAATAAGACTAAACTTTCTTTTTAGAACCTTTTTTATCAATTTCAAAACATCCAACAGATATTTTTCTTGTAGAGATATCAATTATATCATATTCTATATAGCAGCCATAATAATTACTATTCCACTCCTCATAACAATTATATATATCAGCTCCATATTTCTCAAAATCATCCATAAACCTATCTTCATCCCTATAAGTTTTTGAAATATTGTCTAAGAAAACAATTTCACCAATATAATATCTTGAATAATTAAGGTTAAAAGCAGTATTATGCCATTTCCCAAATCTATCTAATGCATATGTAGGTTTATTAGTATAGTATTCAAATTTTGATTCAATAATTTTATTATAATTATTATAAATTAGAATATAGAAAAAGGAACCATCATTATTTGCTAGTTTTACAATTCCATTTGAATTTGATATAACGTAAAGGTCTTGTTTTTCCAACCTATCTATAACTTCAGAAATATTATCTCCATTATAGGCTTGTAGTTCAGATATTTTTGAATCTAAATCCTCAGTATCGTAATCCTCATACTTACATGCAGAAAATAAAAATAAAATAAACATTGGTAAAAATAATAAACTAATTTTCTTCATTTTGATATGATTTAAGTTGATATTTAGGTATTAATTATCTGCAAAAGTAAAAAAAATCTTATTCATATATAGAATATAGAAAAAAAATGTATCTTTGCAAGCTCAAAACGTATAGAACAATAAGGTTATAGAAAAGGATATAATGGATTATTCAATTAGTTTTACGCCACTTACACTTGGTGAACATAGATTTGATTTTGAAGTAGATAAGTCCTTATTTGATAATTTTGAGAATGAAGATATTTTAGGAGCAAACATTACTTTAAAAGTTAATTTACTGAAGGAAGAAAGAATGTTGACTTTAAATTTTCAATTTAATGGAGTTTTAAATGTTTTGTGTGATAGATGTTTAGACCCATTAGAAATAAACATAAAAGGTGAAAATACTTTGTTTATAAAATTTGGTGAAGAGTATCTTGAAGAAGATGATGATGTAATAGTTATCTCTAATAAAGAGCATAAAATTGATCTTTCACAGCATATATATGAATACATCTTATTACAAAAACCTATGAAATGTGTACATGAAATAAGTAAATGTAATAGTGATATTGTAGAAAGAATCAATAAAAAAAAAGAAGATAATGATAAAAGTATAGATCCACGTTGGTCTGCACTAAAGAATATAAAATTTGAATAATAACATTTTAAAATAATAAAAAATGCCAAATCCAAAACACAGATTCTCTCAAACGAGATCAGCAAAAAGAAGAACACACCATAAGGTTGAATCAGTACAACTTTCAACTTGTAGCAACTGTGGGATATCTGTTGTATATCACAGAGTTTGCCCTGAATGTGGATACTACAAAGGAAAATTAGCAATAGATAAAGGAGCAACAGCATAATCTAAATCTTCTTTATTATGAGGATAGGATTAGATGCAATGGGAGGAGATTTTGCTCCCAAGGTTGCAATATTAGGAGCTGTACTTGCTCAAAAAGAATTATCTGAACAAGATAGAATAGTTCTTTTTGGCAATAAAGATGTGATTATTGAACATCTTAATTCTAATGGTGCTTCAGTTGATGATTTTGATATTGTTGATGCAAGAGAAGTGATTGATATGCACGATAAACCAATTCGTGCAATTCAGAACAAACCAAATTCTTCAATAGCTATCGGATTTAATTATCTAAAAGAAGGGAAAATTGACACTTTTGCTAGTGCTGGCAACACAGGTGTAATGTTAGTTGGAACTATGTATAGTGTTGGAGTCTTGGAAGGGATTATTCGTCCTTGTCTTGCTGCATTATTACCTAAACAAAATGGCGGTTTAACTGTCTTGGTTGATGTTGGTGTAAATCCTGATGCTAAACCAGAACAGATTTATCAATTTGGTGTTTTAGGTAGTTTCTATGCTAAGTATGCACTTAATGTTGAAAATCCAAAGGTAGGGCTATTGAATATTGGAGAAGAAGATGAAAAAGGAAATGTTCAATCTCAAGCTGCAATTCAATTAATGAAAGGTTCAAAAGACTTTAATTTTGTTGGTAATGCTGAACCGATGGAAATTTTTAATGACAATTTTGATGTTATTGTTTGTGATGGTTTTGTAGGAAACTTAATTATGAAACACACCGAAGCCTTTGCAAAAATAATGGTTAAAGGTGGAATAATAAATGACTTCATTAAAAATTGTAATTACGAAATTTACGGGGGACTACCTCTTCTTGGAGCTAATGGAGTTGTGATAATAGGTCATGGAGTGTCAAACGAAAGAGCTATTAAAACAATAATAATTCAATCAAAAACCATTTATAATTCAAATATAAATGAACATATAGATAAGGTTTTAAAAAACAGAATCTAAATTATTTGTAATATGACAAAAATAAGAGCTGCAATTACTGCAGTTGAAGGATACTTACCAGAATATATTCTAACAAACGAAGAGTTAAGTGAGATGGTCGATACTACTGATGAGTGGATAATGACCCGAATAGGTATAAAAGAACGTCGTATATTAAAAGGAAAAGGTAAGGGATCATCAGATTTAGGGGAAGTTGTTGTAAAAAATATACTTAAAAAGAAAAATATTGACCCGTCTGAAATAGAACTTCTGATTTGCTGTACAGTTACTCCAGATATGTTATTTCCTGCAACTGCAAATATTATTGCAGATAAATGCGGAATAAAAAATGGATTTGGTTTTGATATTAATGCTGGTTGTTCAGGTTTTATTAATGGACTAACAACCGCTGCAAAATATATTGAAAGTGGTTTTGTTAAGAAAGTCATAGTTGTTGGAGCAGAAAAAATGTCAACAATTGTAGATTATACTGATAGATCTACGTGTCCAATTTTTGGAGATGGTGCAGGTGCTATCTTACTAGAAGCAACTGAAGAAGAGGTTGGTTTTATGGATGCTATTCTTTGTGCTGATGGTGTTGGTAAACAACATCTTCATCAAAAAGCGGGAGGAAGTGTTAACCCACCAACTCATGAAACAATAGATAATAAAGAACATTTTATCTATCAAGAAGGTCAACAAGTTTTTAAATGGGCTGTTACCAAAATGGCTGAGGCTACCGAGGAATTGATGAAGAAAAATAATTTAATCTCAGATAATATTTCATATCTTCTTCCTCATCAGGCAAATTTAAGAATTATTACTGCCACTGGAGATAGATTAGGGTTAGACCCGAAAAAAGTATTGATAAATATAGAAAAATACGGTAATACCACTTCTGCAACAATCCCATTATTAATGTGGGAAAATCAAGATAAATTCAAAAAAGGGGATAACTTAATACTTACAGCCTTTGGAGCCGGATTTACTTGGGGAGCAATTTGGATAAAATGGGCAATCTAAGAATAGTTTTTTTAGGAACAGGAACCTCGCAAGGAGTACCATTAATTGGGTGCCATTGCGAGGTTTGCTCGTCTAAAGACATTAAGGATAAACGCCTAAGGTCTTCTTGTTTGATTGAAAGTAAAGATGATACTATTCTAACAATAGATGCAGGACCTGATTTTAGACAGCAAATGTTAACCAATAAGGTTGATAGATTAGATGCAATTTTAGTTACTCATTCACATCGTGACCACATTAGTGGATTAGACGATGTACGTTCTTATAATTATCTTCAAAGTGAGCCAATGCCAATTTATGCAAATATAAAAGCTTTAGAAGAGATTAAATCAGCATTCTCTTATGCTTTCACAGAGTCAAGATACCCAGGTTTACCTACTTTTAATCTCTGTCCTGTTGATAAAGATAAAAAATTTAAGATAAAAGAATTAGAAATCATTCCAATTGAAGTTATGCATTATAAATTAAAAATCTTAGGTTATAGGATTAATAATTTTGCATATATTACCGATGCAAAAACGATTGAAAAACAAGAAAAGGAAAAGCTAAAAGGGGTGGAGTTTTTGGTTGTTAATGCCTTAAGAAGAGAAGAACATTTCTCACATTTTACACTTCAAGAGGCTTTGGACTTTATTAAAGAAATTAATCCGAAACAAGCTTATCTTACACATATAAGTCATTTCTTAGGACTACACAAAGAAGTTGGAAAAGAACTCCCTCCTAATGTTTCACTTGCCTATGACGGTTTAACTATTGAGATATAGTTTTTCTGCTTCTTTTATTTTCTCAATCCTTCCAACATCGACCCAAATATCTTTTGAATGAATATAAGAATTAATAGGGTAGGACTTAGACAGTTTTAAGTATTCTGGAATTATTGAAAAGACACTATCAGTATTCTCAATTAAATCAATAAGTGCAGGTTTAATAAATTGAATTCCGCTAAAACCATAAGGTTTTAATTTAATATCTTCATTAACAATAATCCTTTCTCCTGTATTTCTATTCTCCCAACCACATAACATTTCATTATCATTAAACAGTAAATACCTACTAGTCTCTCTTTCACTTACAGCTAAGGTTGCTAATGAAAACTTTTCTTTATGTGATAGGTATAGAGAATTAAAATCTATTTTAGAAAGAATATCAACATTATGAATAAGAATATCTTTTGAAGAATCAAATAAGTTCCTTGCATTTTTTAAAGCTCCACCGGTATCAAGTAATAATTCTGTTTCATCAGAAATATAAATATCGCAAGCATAATGCTTCTTTGAAATATGATCAAGAATTTGCTCAGAGAAGTGATGAACATTAATAACTATATGATTGCAAGAGTAGGATATAAGTTTGTTAATATTATGTTCCAATAAAGAAATATTAGCAACTTCAACTAAAGCTTTAGGTTTAGAATTGGTTAAAGGTTTAAGTCTTGTTCCTAATCCTGCTGATAAAATAAATGCTTGAAACACGATATTATCTAATTACGATTAATCAATTATATACATATAAGTAAAGCCATAAGTAATTTGTTGTTGCTTTTCTAACCTATCAGATTGAAAATACTGTTGGAAACCAATTTCAAAACCAAAGGAATAGTTATCTGTTGCAAAAAGAAGTCCAGCTCTTGGTAATATCCCAACACGAATACCACCTTGACCCTCATATTCTCTTAAATAATATCCAAAACTATCGTAATCTTTATTGTCTTCATTGCTTAAACTATAATCATAATTTCCCCAAATTGCACCCACTCCGATTCCTACATAAGGTTTTAATCTGTCAAAGAAAGAGAAATATGATTCTTGGTTATGTAAATAATAATTAGCATATATAGTTAATGGTACCTGACTTAAGTTCTTAACATATTTTCGAGGAAGATATTTTATTTTATATGAGTTTCCTTGTATAAATGAGTATCCCATTTCAACACCAAGACCAAGTTTAATTTCTTGAAACTGATACTCTAATCCTAAGTTAAAACCAGCACCTGAAACATAATTTTTAGTAAAGTCATCACCATAAGCTTTAAAGTAGGCTGGCTTAATAATATAGAAAATATCGTAGGGCTGACCATTACTAAGTCTATGATAACTCTGAGAATTTGCATTAAAATTAAAACCAATTATTAAAGTAAATGCTAATAAAAAAACCTTCTTCATATCTTTTAATTTTGTTTTGTCCAAGAATCTTTTAATGTACAAGTCCTATTAAATACTAATTGTTCCTTTGTTGAATCATAATCAACACTAAAGTAACCAAGGCGTTCAAATTGGAATTTATCTAAATGATTTACTTCAGCTAAGGACCTTTCTATCTTTGCTTTGGTAACAATTTTCAATGAATTAGGATTTAAATTATCGATAAATGTTTTCCCTGGTTCGGCCTTTTCTGGAGTTTCAGAATTAAATAAACGATCAAATAACCTCACCTCTGCTTCCAAACAATCTTGAGCATCAACCCAATGAATTGTTCCCTTAACCTTTCTTCCATCTGGAGAATTTCCTCCTTTTGAAAGTGGGTCATAGGTGCAATGAATAGTTGTAATATTGCCTTCAGAATCTTTTTCAAAACTAGTACAAGTTACAAAATATGCATAACGGAGACGAACTTCTTTGTCTGGAGCCAATCGGAAATACTTCTTCGCTGGATTTTCCATAAAGTCATCTCTTTCAATATAAAGTGTCTTTGAAAAAGGTAACATTCTGCTTCCAGCTGATTCGTCTTCAGGGTTATTTATTGCTTGAAGTTCTTCTTTTTCCCCCTCAGGGTAATTGTCAATAATAAGTTTGATTGGATCCAAAACAGCCATAACCCTATTTGCTTTTTTGTTTAAATCTTCACGCAATGAAAATTCTAAACGTCCATAGTCAATAAAATTATCTCTTTTAGCAACTCCAATCGAATCACAAAAATGGCGAATACTCTCTGGAGTATATCCTCTGCGTCGAAGTCCACAAACTGTAGGCATTCTTGCATCATCCCAGCCACTAACATGATTTTCCTTCACCAGCTCTAAGAGTTTCCTCTTACTCATAACAGTATAGGAAAGATTTAATCTAGCAAATTCATATTGATGGGATGGGAAAATTTCTAATTTATCAATAAACCAATCATATAAAGGACGATGAACATCAAATTCTAAGGTGCAAATTGAGTGTGTTATTTTTTCAATAGAGTCAGATTCACCATGAGCATAATCATACATAGGATAAATACACCAATGTCTGCCAGTTCTGTGATGTTCTGCATGAAGTATGCGATACATTAATGGATCTCTCATATGCATATTTGGATGTGCCATATCAATCTTTGCTCTTAATATTTTTTCTCCATCAGCATACTTGCCTTCTCTCATTTCTTGAAAAAGCCTTAAGTTTTCCTCAACCGATCTATTGCGATAAGGACTATCCTTTCCTGGTGTTTGAATAGTACCTCTATTAATTCTTATTTCATCAAGCGTTTGATCATCTACATATGCAAGTCCTTTATTAATCAAAACAATTGCCCATTGGTATAATTGTTCAAAATAATCTGATGCATAAAACTCATCCGCCCATTTAAAGCCTAACCATTTAATATCTTCTTTAATACTATCAACATATTCAACCTCCTCCTTAACAGGATTTGTGTCATCGAAACGAAGATTTGTTTTTCCACCATATTTTAGTGCTAAACCAAAGTTAAGACAAATGCTTTTTGCATGTCCAATATGTAAGTATCCATTAGGTTCGGGAGGGAAACGAGTAATTATACTTTTATGAACTCCATTTTTAAGGTCATTATCTATAATTTCTTCAATAAAATTCAATGAAGATTTCTCGTTATTGTCTATTTGAGCTTCCATCTGTCAGTATTAAAATAATAAAAATATTAATGTTATTGTGCAAAAATACATTTTTTCTAATGAAATATAAACACTTAGGATGTAATAAATATACATTTATTAATAATTTATTATCTAACCCTTGCTATAACAATGATTTCAAGCAAATTACCCTACTCTAATAAACTTACTTTTTTCTTTATCTTTCTTTCATTTTCTCCGTAAAATTGAAGAAAAATTTACTAGTTTATTCTAATGATTTCTTGTCAAATATTTATTGTATTCCTATAAAAAACAAAATTCACAAATGCAATATCGAAATCTCAAATTATCGAAATTATAAATTAGACTGTCATATTAATTCAAAAAAACCTTATAATAATTATTCAAATTAAAGATAAAATTGGCTAAGTCTTTATTAAAAAATCATGGATCTTTGTTTCAGAATGCAAATGATGCACATCTTTCACCCCGAAAGATGTGCATCATTTTTTTAAGTAAATTGGAGGATGAAATTTTAAAAAACATCAGAGAACCTAATCTTATCAATTTTATTATACAAATATACGTATTATTATGCTAAAAAACAATAGTATAAAATAAAAAATATTCTTTTTTTTGTATTCTTCTAATCTGGATTAAGTTTTATATGACATGAATGTCAAATATCCTATTGATTTTGAAGAGATATTCTATGTAACAATACCGTTGTAAAATCCAACGCACTCTTTAAATAAGTTTTTATGTATCTTTGAGGACAGATTAGTGCTCTGAGTTTAGATCTATACTTTCCCGTTTAGACAAAATATTGTACAGTTTCCTTACTCAAAATTTTTCCTTAATAAAAAAAGATTTTTCCTTAATATAAAAGTTTTTTTCCTTAATATAAATTTTTTTTTCCTTAATATAAATTCAATTAGATTAAATCTATTTTCCTACAAACCTTTCACCCCTTCATGGTAATCATGAAAATCCTTTAATCTTGTAAATCCTGATTCTGATCAAAAAGCTTACTAATAATTTTTCCTTAACTTATTTTTGAAGAAGTCCCCTCTAAATTTCTTTTTCTCACATTGTAGA
>JALNVJ010000011.1 GCA_023227645.1 Bacteroidales bacterium
CTGGAAGATAAACTACTAAAAATCCCCCTCGATGAAGATAAATTTGGATATCAGCTTGTGGTTAATGACCAAGAAGAGATAATCGACCAAATGGAATTCCTATTAATTAACTCAATAGATGCTGATCTTGATGAAATTTATCAAAAGGTACATTCACTAAATGGATTATTTGTTCCAGCACATATAAATAAAGGAGCCAATAGCCTAATATCACAACTAGGATTTGTTCCCCCTGATATCAAAGCCGATGCTATGGAGATTTCACGCCACGTAACAAAGACTAATTTTATAAAAAAGAATGCCTACCTAAAGAAATTCCAATTTATACAAGACTCCGACGCACATTATATTAATGATATAGGATCAGTATATTGCAATTTAATTATGGAAAATCTAAGCTTTGATGAATTTCGTTTGGCAATACGAGGCGAACAAGGACGTTATATAGAAACAATAATAGAATAAGCAATGAAAGACCTATCACTACATATATTAGATCTAATACAAAACTCCACAGCTGTAAATTCAACCCTAATTAATTTAGATATTATTGATAGTATACAGGATAACATCCTTAGCTTTAGAATAAAAGACAATGGTAAAGGAATGACTAAAGAGTTCTTAGCCAAAGTTACAGACCCTTATAGCACAACCCGTACCACAAGGAAGGTAGGACTAGGCTTACCACTAATTAAGATGAATGCCGAAAACTGTGGTGGTGGATTTAAAATAGAAAGCGAATTGGGTATAGGCACAAACCTAACTTTTTGGTTTGAACACAATAATATCGATAGGCCACCAATGGGCGATATTGCAGGAGTTTTTGTTCTCACAATTGCCCAAAATGAAGATATTAGGTTTATTATGTCCTATAAAACAGATAATGATATTTTCACATTTGACACCGATCAGGTCAAAGAAACCCTTGATGGGATACCACTAAATAATAATGATATAATCAAGTTCTTAAGAGAAATGATAGAAGAAAATATAAAAGAAATAGGAGGAAATGAGTAATATGAATTTAGAAGAAAGAATAAATGCTGACATAAAACAAGCAATGTTGGCAAAGGACAGAGAAAGATTAGAATCACTAAGAGCAATTAAATCTGCAATCTTAATGATAAAAACAAGCAAAAGCGGAACCCAAGTGTCGGAACAAGAAGAGATACAAACCCTTCAACGCCTAGTTAAACAAAGGAAAGAAGCTGCACTAACTTATAAGGAGCAGAATCGCCAAGAACTCTACGATGTTGAGATAGCTCAAGCAAAGATAATAGAAGAATATCTTCCCGAGCAACTAAGCGAAGACGAAATACGCCAAGCCATTTCAAATATTATCAAAGAACTAGGAGTAACATCCCCAAAAGATATGGGCAAAGTTATGGGACCTGCCCAAAAACAATTCGCAGGGAAAGCCGATAACAAAATAGTATCTCAGATAGTAAAAGAACTATTAGGATAAGATACTGAGAAAAACAAGAAAACCCAAAAGGCTACCAAATATTTGGTAGCCTTTTGGGTTTAGAGTAAAGAATAAAATCAATAAAACTTGGGAAGAAATTATTAGATCTTTGTTTTATTTTGCTGAGATGCACATCTTAGCTTACTGAGATGTACATCTTAGCATCTTGAGATGCACATCTTAGCGAAATCAACCTTCGTTTTAAAAAAATAAATCCTTATCTTACTAAAATAGAACTTGATATCAATAGTTTTTTTCTATAATTATCAAGCTCCATTAAAGAATTTAGTAAGCTCTTTTTGTGTTGCCTTCGTAGTAGTTAATAAATGCTTGATTTACTACTTTATTCCCGCCTGGGGTTGGATACTTTCCTGTGAAATACCAATCGCCTGTGTGGTCAGGACATGCTTGATGTAGTCCTTCTATGGTTTGATATACTATCTCAACTTCTGCTCTACAGTCCGAAGGTGTTAGCAGTTTGGTTATCCTTGCTGTTATTTCATCATTGGTGAATGGTTTGTAGATCTCTCTAACATGATTCACTACTTCTTCTTTTGGGATATTTACCTGCTCCTTACATTTAAAATATATATCATCTATTATATGTTGTAGACCTCTTTCTTTGAGCAAATCTATTGCTGCATTAAAGGCTATAAATTCTGTCATTCTTGACATATCTATTCCGTAGCAGTCTGGGTATCGGATTTGAGGTGCTGAGGATGCAATAACTATCTTCTTAGGATTTAGCTTGTCGAGGATTCTTATTATGCTTTGTTTAAGGGTTGTTCCTCTAACTATACTATCATCAAGAACCACAAGATTATCAACATGGTCACGAACTTGTCCGTAGGTTACGTCATAAACGTGTGCTACTAAGTCGTCTCTATCGTTATCGTTGGTGATAAATGTTCTCATCTTCACGTCTTTCACCACTAATGCTTCTCTTCTTGGACTATGTGAAAATATTTGAACTAGCTCTTCTTTGGTTAATTTACCTTTTTCTTGGCGTTGGATTATTTCATCCATCCTTGTTTGGTCGAGGTATTGATTGAGTGATTGGGCTAAACCTTGGAATGCTACTGAGGCAGTGTTTGGTATATATGAGATGATTGTGTTCTCCATATCGTAGTTGATTGCCTTTAATATGGAATCTCTTAGGTTAGCTCCTAAGTCTTTTCTTTCTTGGTAGATTGATGAGTCGGTTCCTCTTGAGAAGTATATTCTTTCAAATGAACATTTTGAAGCATTTTCAGCTGCTGGTAGCACTTGTTCTATTTTTACTTCTCCATTCTTTTTAATTATTATGGCTTCTCCACATTCTAGTTCTTTTACTTCATCACTCTTCATATTTAATGCAGTAAGAAGTACGGGTCTTTCGGATGCAACTGCTACAAATTCATCATTTTCGTAATAGAAACAAGGTCTTATTCCGTGAGGATCTCTTAGTACGAATGCGTCTCCATGTCCTAACATTCCTGCCATTACATAGCCACCATCCCAATTTTTGGTTGAATGACGAAGTATCTTTGCAATATCAATATCTTCTGCAATTTTAGTGGTGATAGTTATATTATCAAGACCTGCATCCTTATGTTTTCTGAATAATGATTCAACCTCTCTATCAACGAAATGTCCCACCTTTTCCAAAATTACAGCAGTGTCGGCCACATTAACAGGATGTTGTCCTAGCTCAACTAACTTTGCTTCCATTTCCCCAATATTGGTTAGATTGAAATTTCCTGCAAGAACTACTGAACGTGTTTTCCAATTACTTTCTCTAAGGAAAGGGTGAAGGTTTTCTATTTCATTCTTCCCAAAAGTTCCATATCGTAAATGTCCTAAGTATAATTCTCCAAGAAATCTATCATCAGAAAAAGCTTTGGTAATTACGTCTTGAATTGGCTTATTGGAATTACTTTTTGCGATATGAACATAGGCTGTTCCTGGTGCAGTGTCAAATTTTATTGATGCTAAACCTGCTCCGTCTTGTCCTCGGTTATGCTGTTTTTCCATCAATAAGTACATTTTGTTTAAGCCCCAGTACTTATTTCCATATTTATTTTCGTAATATTCCAAAGGTTTTTTTAATCGAAGTAATGCAATTCCGCATTCGTGTTTAATACTATCACTCATATTCTTTAGGATATTGGCACTCTTCTATCAATTCCAAAGCAATTTTCTGTTAACTTAACTGCAGTAGGACATTGACGACGTTTCCATTCGTTTATTTTAACTAACTTAATTATTCTTTCTATTACTGATTTATCAACCTCTAAAGATTGGCTTTCAAATTCTTCTACTATCTCTTCTAAAGACTTTTTATGGTCTATATGCTTAATAAGAATCTTATCTAAGATATCGTAATCGGGTAATGAATCAGTATCTTTCTGCTCAAATCTAAGCTCAGCAGAAGGGGCTTTGGTTATTGAATTCCAAGGTATAGGCACACTGTCTGAATCAGGGTTGGATTTTAACCATTCTTCATTAATATACTGTGATAACTCCCATACTTCTGTCTTATACATATCTGCTATAATAGATAATGCTCCAGAAGTATCTCCATAAAGGGTTCCATATCCAACAGAAGCTTCCGATTTATTGGTAGTATTAAGAAGTGCTCCTCCAAATTTATTGGAATACCACATTAATGTAAGACATCTTAAACGGCTTTGAATATTTTCTTCGGCAATACTAAATGTTTGGTTTGGGAAAACCCTGTCGAAGGTATTAGAACATTGATCGAAACAATCCTTAATAGGAATTATATGATGTTCAACACCTGAGTTTTTTGCAGAATCTAAAGCATCTTTTACTGAATGGTCGGATGAAAATTCGGATGGCATTAGAATACCTACAACGTTTTCTTTCCCAAGAGCATTAACTGCGAGAGCTAAAACAAGGGCTGAATCTATTCCTCCTGAAAGTCCAAGAGTTGCTTTTTCAATATTGTTCTTATGATAATAATCTCTTATTGCAAGAATTAGGGCTTCGTATAGATTTTTTAGTCTTGAGGGAGAGTTTTGAGCAATTGGCTTTAGGGTTTCTGTGTTGAAAGATTGGGAATGGTATTTAAAATTGGGAAGACTACCACATAGCTCTCCCTTTTGATTTAATATAAAACTTCCACCTGAAAATATATATCCACCCTCTGCTCCCGCTCTATTGGAAAACACCAATGTAGTCTTTAGCTTGCGAACCAATACAATTAATTCATTTAATAGTTCTTTATGTCCTTCGTGATGAAATATGGTATTGGAAGAAATAATTAATAGATCAACCTTAGTTTTCTTTTCTTCAAAGTCTTTTATATCTTCTAAGAACCCAAAACCAATAGATTGATTCTTATATTTAATAACCTCTATTCCTGTTCCCTGTTCAAACCCAATATCAAATTGATTAAGGTTGCGCTTGGTTGAAATAGCTAATAATTCACCACCTTCAACCATTATCATTGAATTAAATTTCTTCCCCTCAATTTCAATTGGAGAACCAAAAACAAGATCTCTCTTTTCCAAAAGCAAGCTCTCGCACACCTTTGATGATGATAAAAAGATATCCGAATAGGAGGTAGAATTATATAATGGTCCTCCACTTACTGATAGCTCGGGAAAAACTGATAATACATCAGAGTTTACTTCCTTTAGGGAATCAGTAATTATTTTTTTATTAAAATTAAACCCTAATGTCTTAGGGTTTAATTGATTTATTTGAATTTTCATTTATGCTTTTAATGCTTGTCGTATTTGCCCCTCAAGTTCATTCATTAGTTCTTCGTTATCTAATAGAAGTTGTTTAACAGCTTCGCGTCCTTGTCCAAGTTTTGTTTCTCCATAACTAAACCAAGAACCACTTTTCTTAATTATGTTCTTCTCAACTCCCATATCAATTATTTCTCCAACCTTAGAGATACCAACACCAAAGGTTAAATCAAATTCAACTTGGCGGAAAGGAGGTGCAAGTTTATTCTTTACCACCTTAACTCTTACTCTATTCCCAACGTTTTGATCTCCTTCTTTAATTGCTTGAATACGACGAATATCTAAACGAATTGAAGAATAGAACTTAAGTGCATTTCCTCCTGTTGTTGTCTCTGGATTGCCAAAAACAACGCCTATCTTTTCTCTTAATTGGTTAATAAAAATACAACAGCAATTTGTTCTGCTAATTGTTGAGGTTAGTTTTCTAAGAGCCTGCGACATTAAACGAGCTTGAAGGCCCATCTTACTATCACCCATTTCTCCATCAATTTCTGCTTTTGGAGTTAGGGCTGCAACAGAGTCAATAACTATTATATCAATTGCTCCTGAACGAATTAAATTATCTGTAATTTCAAGTGCTTGTTCTCCATTATCGGGTTGAGATATAAAAAGATTTTCAATATCTACTCCCAATTTTTGAGCATAAGCACTATCAAAAGCATGTTCTGCATCAATAAATGCTGCAACTCCTCCAGCTTTTTGAGCCTCGGCAATTGCATGAATAGCTAAGGTTGTTTTACCTGAACTCTCTGGACCATATATTTCAATTACTCTTCCTCTTGGCAAACCACCTATTCCAAGGGCTATATCCAATCCAAGTGAACCTGTTGAAATAATATTTACCTCAACAGCAGGCTTGTCTCCAAGTTTCATAATTGAACCCTTACCATAACTCTTTTCAATCTTGTCGATTGTTGTTTGTAACACCTTTAACTTCTCAAGCTTAGCTGCGTCAACTTTATTGTCTTTTGCCATAATGTTGTTTGTAATATGATTTATACTTTACTTATATTTATTGATAATTCAATACCTTCAATAATATCAATCTTTGTCCTTGGCTCAATATTTTGTTGGCCAATTATTGCTGATACTCCTTGCCTTCTTAGTGATAAGTCCTGAGTGAGGGTCTCTCCTGTAATATATTCGCTATATTCTTGAATAACTTCTTCTAAAAGAGGATTATATTCAATCTCAACTCTAATAAAATCTGTTACCTCAAATAATTGATCCTTTCTAATATTTTGAATTCTATTTACTAGTTCTCGAGCAATTGCTTCCTTAAGCAGGGATTCTGTTATTGTGATATCAAGAGCTACTGTAATATTCCCTTCGTTTTGAACAACCCAGCCCGGAATATCTTGTGTTACAATTTCAACATCAGACAAAAGAAGCTCAATTTTTTCTTCATTTATTTCAAGTATTATCTTTCCATCTCTTTCTATGTCAGCAATTTTTTCTTGTGAAAAAGAATCTAAACTAATTGCAATTGCTTTCATCTTAGAACCAAACTTTGGACCTAAGGTTTTGAAATTAGCCTTTGCTTTCTTTACCAATACATTATTTTCAGGGGAAAGAAATTCTATTGCCTTAACATTAACTTCCGAAAGTATTAGTTGTTCCACTCTTTCAATTTGTGAAATAAAGTCTTGGTTAGGAGCTGGTATTAGTATTTTTTGAAGAGGTTGACGTACTTTTAAATTATTCTTCTTTCTAAGAGATAAAACCATTGAGCTAATTTTTTGAGCTAAAAACATTCTCTCTTCTAATCCCTTATCAATTAAACTATCATTCGATTTAGGGAAATCAGTATAGTGAACAGATCCAATAGAATTATTGTTTTCCCCCTTATAACGAGAAGATATATTATTTAGGTCTAAGAATAATCTTTCAGCAAAGAATGGTGCAATTGGAGACATCAATTGAGAAAGAGTTTCAAGGCAAGTGTATAGGGTTTGGTAGGCAGAAATCTTATCGCTTGTGTATTCACCCTTCCAGAAACGGCGCCTGCATAAACGTACATACCAGTTGCTTAAACGCTCGTCAACAAAACCAGAAATTGCTCTTGCTGCACGTGTTGGTTCATAATCGCTATATGCTGTGTCGATTGTTTTAGTTAAGGTGTTGAGCTCTGAAAGTATCCAACGATCAATTTCTGGTCTTTCGCTATATGGTATTTCTGCTTCGTTATATGCAAATGAATCAATATTGGCGTAGAGAGCAAAGAAGCTATATGTATTGTATAGGGTGCCGAAGAGTTTTCTCCTAACCTCATCCACTCCTTCAATATCAAACTTTAAATTTTCCCAAGGCTGAGAGTTTGAAATCATATACCAACGTGTTGCATCTGCTCCGTACTTTTCAATAACCTCAAAAGGATTAACTCCATTGCCCAATCGCTTTGACATCTTATTGCCATTCTTATCTAAGACCAAGCCATTAGAAACAACATTCTTGAAGGCAACGGAATCAAAAATAAGGGTGGAAATTGCATGAAGAGTAAAGAACCATCCTCTGGTTTGATCCACTCCTTCTGCAATAAAGTCGGCAGGAAAGCTCTTATTTAGTTCTTCTTCTGAACAAGAAAAAGGATAGTGAACTTGTGCATAAGGCATTGCTCCTGAATCAAACCAAACGTCAATTAGGTCTGCTTCACGCATCATCTTCTCACCCTTTGGCGAAACTAAAACAACATCATCAATATATGGTCTATGTAAGTCAAAGGATAGGTAATCTTTTGAAGAATATTTATTTTCCTTCATAAAACCTTTCTCAATACTCTTATCAATTTCTTCTCTTAGCATTTCTACCGAAGAAATACAAATCTCTTCTTTTCCATCTTCTGTCCTCCAAATTGGAAGTGGTGTTCCCCAATAACGAGAACGAGATAAATTCCAATCCACTAAGTTTTCTAACCAATTACCAAAGCGACCTGTTCCTGTTGATTCGGGTTTCCAGTTAATTGTTTTATTCAGTTCAATCATCCTATCCTTGATGGCAGTGGTGCGAATAAACCAAGAATCTAATGGATAATACAGAATTGGTTTATCAGTCCTCCAGCAATGTGGATAACTATGCGTATGCTTTTCTATTTTGAAAGCCTTGCCCTCATCTTTTAAGAATATTGCAATTTCAACATCCAAACTCATATCTTTTTCAGTAAGTTTGTTATCGAATGCATTCTTAACATACTTACCTTCAAATTTAGAATAAAGCTCTTTATCTATATTTTTCTCTACAAAATCATTATCTAAAGCATCCATAAGAAAGAACTTACCACTCCTATCAACCATTGGCTGACGTTTTTCTTCCTTGTCAATTAAAATTAGAGGAGGAATTCCAGATTGTTTTGCAACCCTATCATCATCTGCACCAAAGGTAGGAGCAATATGCACGATACCTGTTCCGTCGTCAGTTGTTACAAAATCTCCTGAAATAACTCTAAATGCTCCCTCTTGAGGTTTTATCCAAGGCAAAAGTTGTTCATATTCTAAACCTACCAAGTCTCTTCCCTTCGATTCTTTAATAATTCTATATGGGAGCTGTTTATCATTTTGTGCATATTCCATTTCTAATTCACTTCCCTGTTCTGAGAAAAAAGAATTCATCAGTGGTTTACCCAAAATAACAGTTATTGGTTCAGCAGTATATGGATTGAAAGTACTAACCCAAACATAATCAATATTTGATCCAACAGCTAATGCTGTGTTTGAGGGAAGTGTCCATGGTGTTGTTGTCCATGCAATAAAATAAGTATCTTTATATTCTTCATTCTTAAGCTTAAACTGAGCCACCATGGTTGTGTCCTTAACGTCTTTATAACAACCAGGCATATTTAATTCATGAGAACTTAAGCCCGTTCCTGCAGCAGGAGAAAAAGGTTGAATTGTATATCCTTTGTATAGGTATCCTTTCTTATATAACTCTCCAATCAAAAACCAAAGAGTTTCAATATATTCATTTTTAAAAGTAATGTATGGATTATCTAAGTCAACCCAGTAGCCCATTTGCGTAGTCAACTCGTCCCACAAATCCTTATATTTCATAACCTCAGCCTTACAAGCCTCGTTATAATCATCAACAGAGATTGTTTTACCAATATCTTCCTTTGTAATACCTAAATTTTTCTCTACTCCCAACTCAACGGGCAAACCGTGAGTATCCCAACCTGCCTTACGAGCAACATGATATCCCTTCATTGATTTGTAGCGGCAGAATATATCTTTAATAGCTCTTGCCATAACATGATGAATCCCTGGCTGACCATTTGCAGACGGAGGTCCTTCATAAAATATAAATTCTTTACTACCCTTACGAAGCTCTAAACTCTTCTCAAAAACATTGTTTTCTTCCCAATACTTTTGTACATCTTTGTTAATTGCAGTTAAATCAAGCTGTTTGTATTCTTGATATTTCGTTCCCATACCCTATTCTTAATGATTAATTTAAGTTTGATTTTAACTTGCAAAGTTACTAATTATATTAGAGAACTCAAAACATTAGATTTAAGGCTTTATTATTTTTTATCTCATTTTTTTTATTCCAATATTATGTATCTAATTACTAAAGATTTAAAACATATTTATTTGATGTATTTTCCTAGATATAGAAAAAAAAGACCAAAAAGTTTGGTAGAAATAAAAAAGGTTGTACTTTTGCATCCTCTTTGGGAGCATAGCTCAGCTGGTTCAGAGCATCTGCCTTACAAGCAGAGGGTCACAGGTTCGAATCCTGTTGCTCCCACACCCAAATAAAACCTTGCATATTCCATGTGAGGTTTTTTTATTTAATGGAATTAAAGTTCCAAAATCCTTAATCAATTTCTTCAATCTTCTTTACATTCGACTAAAACGCCACTTTACAAAATTAAAACGGCGTTTTAGAAAATTATTACTTGATATTAATTATTTATTACAAGGTTTTATTCTTTTTGATTTGGGTTTAGTTTATTATCTCTTTACAATGATTATCTTTGCATAAACAAATAAAGAATTATCATGGAAAAAAATTGGAATAAAGGTTTAAGCATCATTGCTATTGTCTTGTCGGTAAGTGCAATTTCGATGGGAATTTTTATTATGGCTAAGGATGCTCCCAGGAATTCTGAGGCTCAATATAGGGAGCTTGTAAAAGAAAATTACCAAACCTTTGCGGCTCCTTTTCCAGATAAGGTAACGTTTTGTGGTCAAGAGGTTCCAATTGATAATATCTTAGTGAGGGAGGCCTTGGATATGGAATTGAACTTGATTATGTATAATCACTCAAAAACATATTTAATTTTAAAGAAAGCCGAGAGGTATTTCCCCGAAATTGAATCTATTCTCAAAACTCAAAATATTCCTGATGACATTAAGTATTTAGCTGTTGCAGAAAGTGGATTGGCCAATCTTGTTTCCCCTGCTAAGGCTGAGGGTTTTTGGCAATTTGTTCTTCCTACTGCTAAGGAATATGGTTTAGATGAATTTGAGGGATGGGATGAAAGATATGATTTAGAAAAATCTACTATTGCTGCCTGTCAATACTTAAGGAAAAAGAAAGCAATTTTTAATGATTGGGCCTTGGCTTGTGCTTCATATAATTCTGGAGAGACTGGGGTTAAAAATAGGATGAAAGAACAGGGATGCAATAATTACTGGGAACTTTATACTAATTCAGAAACCTCACGATATGTTTATAGAATAATTGCTTATAAATTAATTATGGAAAACCCCCAACAATATGGTTATTATTTTAGGGCGAAAGACACCTACCAGCCAATTCCTGTTAGTGAGTTAATTATTGATAGTTCAATAAATGATTTATATGCTTTTGCTAAATATTTAGATATTCCATACAAGCATCTAAGAAACTTAAATCCAGTTATTAGAGGGAGTAAAATAGTGAATAAGAAGAATAAAGAATTAAAATTATATATCCCAACAAAAGACGGTTTGTCGTGGGAAAATTTAACAAGGGATATTAAAGACGAACCGGTTCGATTAAGAATAAAAGAATAAAAAAATAGGAGCTCATTTTGAACTCCTATTTTTCTTTAGTATTATTCTTAAATAATATTAATCAATCAAGATAACTAAACATCTGTTTCCTCTCCAAAATTGTTCTGGATTAGTAATCCTAATTGAAGTTGGGGATTTTTCATCTCCTTCTAAGTTATAAGAATCGTTTGGATGAGAAGTAATAATTTTAATTTTCTTTCCTGTTAATGGAATTTCTTGAGTGTTACGAATATCAATCTTGGTTAGGTTTGAATAATCTACATTATTAGCTAAGACAGAAGATTTACCAATTCCGATAAAACCACCCTTACGATCAATAACTTGTTTGTCAAGAAGTTCTTTTTTAGTTCCAACAACAAAATATGCAGAGTTTTTCTCGTCTTCAATTTTCATTATTTGAGCATCTCTTTGCTTAGATTTAGTATTTAAATCAGCAATGTCCTTTGTTAAATTATCAATTTGAATATTCTTCTTTGCTAGTTCAGCAGTTAGAGCTTGAATTTGCTCTTCTTGTTCTTTAATTCTTGATTCAAGATTTTGAACAAAAGTTTTTAGTTGTTGGTTTTCCTTATTGTTCTTGTTCATTCTTGCATTAACATTAGCAACTTTTCTCTTATTTTCTGATAAAAGGTTGTTAATTGTTTCAATATTTGACTTAATGCTTGACTTAGTATCTTTTGAAATTTCTCCAGATGTGTTTGCTACTTTAGAAACTTTAGAATATTGGCTTGTAATGTCATTAAGTGAAGCGTCAATATCATTTAGCTCTTGGAATAACGATTCTAATTCACTGTCTTTAGCCGACATTAATTGAGCAAAAGAATCATTAATTTGTTTCTCTCTTGCTTGTTGCGCTTTTTCATCTTGGCAACCAAAAAGGGATACCATTGCAAATAAACCGATGATTAATAAATTTTTCTTCATGTCTAATTTTTGAATTTAATGGTTATTTAATATTTAATTTAATATCAATCTTGAACTTACAAAAATAGTATTTATTTCTGACATTACAATATATTAATCAACAATTTCAAAAAAACATTTAGGCTCTCAGACAATAATTAGCTCGTAAAAAAGTATTAATATTGCAAATTATTCCTATTACGATGAACAAAGAAGAACTTGAAATATTTGGCGCCAAGGCTCATAACTTACAGAATATTTCTTTGGCAATACCAAGGAATTCACTAGTAACAATTACAGGATTAAGTGGTAGCGGCAAATCGTCACTAGCTTTTGATACAATTTATGCCGAAGGTCAAAGAAGATATTTAGAAACATTCTCAGCCTATATACGCTATTTTATTGGCACAATAGAGAGGCCTAATGTAGAGAAAATTACAGGATTATCGCCAGTAATATCTATAGAACAGAAAACAACTAACAAAAATCCTCGCTCAACTGTTGGAACAACAACTGAAATTTATGATTTAATCCGTTTGCTATTTGCAAGGGTTGCTGATGCTTATTCTTTAAACACGGGAGAGAAAATGGTTAAGTATTCTGAAAAGCAGATTATTGAAATCATTGAAACAAATTTTGCTGAAAAAGCTGTTTTAATTTTAGCTCCAGCTGTTAAGGGAAGGAAGGGGCATTATAGGGAATTGTTTCTTTCAACAGCAAAGAAAGGATTCTTAAAGGTTAGAGTTGATGGGAAAATAATAAATATTAATACAGGAATGCAACTCGACCGATATAAGATTCACGATATTGAAATTGTTATTGATAAGATTAGAATTTCACCTGAAAACAATACCAGACTAAAGAAATCGGTTGAAACTGCATTCAAACAAGGTAATGGAACATTATTGATTTTAGATGATCAAACAAATGAAATTAAATATCTAAGCCGTCAATTGATGTGTCCAACAACAGGTATCTCATATTCAGAACCAGAACCTAATACATTTTCATTTAACTCACCCTATGGGGCATGCACGTTTTGTAATGGCTTGGGAGAGATGACACAAATTGATTTAGAAAAAATAATACCTGACGACACAAAGTCATTAAACGAAGGAGGGTTATCTCCACTAGGAAAACCTAATAAGGGATCTTGGTTTACAAAGCAACTCGAAGCATTGGGTAATAAAATGGACTTCACGCTCGATACCCCAATAAAAGATATTAGCCCAGAAGCCATGCAGGTTCTATTCTATGGTTCGGATATGGAGCTTGAAACATTTGATTCTAATCTTGGAATAAGATCTTTGAATAAAGATAAGTTCCAAGGCATAGTTAACTTTATCAATTCTCAGGTTACAGAAAACACTCCCGCTTCCATTCAAAAATGGGCTAATAGTTTTATGAACACATCCAAATGTCCTCATTGCGATGGAAAAAGACTTAACCCACAATCACTACAATTTAGAATCTTAGATAATAATATTGCAGATTTGGTCGCAATGGATATTAAGGAGCTTTCTCTTTGGTGCGATAGTATTTTAGAAAAACTAGATCCCCGTAAGCAAGAGATTGCTAAAGAAATACTAAGGGAAATAAATACTAAGATAAACTTTCTGCTAGATGTTGGTTTAGGTTATTTAAACTTAAATAGAACAACAAGAACACTTTCAGGAGGAGAGAGCCAGAGGATACGACTTGCCACACAAATAGGTTCACAGCTTGTTAATGTAATGTATATATTGGATGAGCCAAGCATTGGACTTCATCAAAAAGATAATGTCAAACTAATTGGAGCTCTAAAAAAACTAAGAGATGCAGGTAATAGTGTTATTGTTGTGGAGCACGATAAGGAAATGATATTAGAATCAGATTGGATAACAGATATTGGACCCGGCGCGGGAGTGAATGGTGGCAAAGTTATATTTAATGGTAAGCCAAACGACCTACTTAAGGGAAATATTCATTCAATTACAGGCGACTACTTAAAAGAAATAAGAAAGATTGAAATACCAAAGAACCTTAGAAAAGGAAATGGTAAATTTATTGAATTAATTGGATGTACTGGTAATAATTTAAAGGATGTTGATTTAAAAATCCCTCTAGGAATGTTTATCTGCGTTACTGGAGTTTCAGGAAGCGGGAAATCATCCCTAATAAACAACACCCTCCACCCTATTCTTAACCAATATTTCTTCCGTGCCGACAAAAAACCACTACCTTATAAAGAAATTAGAGGAATAGATAATGTTGATAAAGTAATTGAAATTAATCAATACCCAATTGGCAGGACACCACGCTCAAACCCCGCAACATATATTGGAGTTTTTGATGAGATAAGAAAAGTTTTTGCATCTCTACCAACAGCGCAGATTAGAGGATATAAGCCCGGAAGGTTTTCTTTTAATGTTAAGGGAGGAAGATGTGAAGCATGTAAAGGAGCAGGACTTAAACAAATTGAGATGAATTTCTTACCTGATGTTTACGTTGTTTGCGAAGAATGTAATGGAAAGAGATACAATAGAGAGACACTTGAGGTTAGGTATAAGGGAAAATCCATAAACGAGGTTTTAAATATGAGCTTCGATGAAGCAGTAGTGTTTTTTGAGAACCATCCAAGAATCAGACGCCAACTATCCATTGTTAAGGAAGTAGGATTGGGCTATATAACTTTAGGACAACCCTCAACCACTCTTTCTGGAGGAGAAAGCCAAAGAATTAAACTATCGGCCGAACTAGGAAAGTCGGAAACAGGAAACACTCTTTATATATTAGACGAACCAACAACAGGACTTCATTTTGAAGATATTAGAATATTATTAGATGTTCTTAATAAACTTATTGAAAAAGGAAATTCAATGATAGTAATTGAACATAACCTCGATGTGATTAAAGTTGCTGACTATATAATTGACTTAGGACCAGAAGGAGGAAGAGATGGTGGCAAAATAATTGGAGAAGGCACCCCAAAAGAGATTATAAATAACCCTAAGTCGCTAACAGGTCAATATCTTAAAAGAGAGTTTGAATAAATATAATACTAATAATTTGGATGTAACGGTTTTTTTCGTAATTTTGCACACTCATTTGGCGGGGTAGCTCAGTTGGTTAGAGCGTCGGATTCATAACCCGGAGGTCACGAGTTCAACTCTCGTTCCCGCTACAAAGCATATAAAGTCAGTATTTCCTACTGACTTTTTTTATTTATATACTACCTTTAAAAGCTTTTATTCCCATCACTTGTGTATAAAAAAACAAAGAAAAACAATATTATTATTTTTGTTTTTAAAAGATATTATTTACCTTTGTGTATTGGCAAATAAATAATACAATTAATATATTCTTTAATTCGATTCCCACTATGCAAGAAAAAGAGAGCTGTATTAAAAAATATAATGAATTATCATTTAGGCTGAGCGAAGAAACTACAAAGCAATATAGCACTTCATTTTACTCCGCATCAAGGTTCTTTTCTCCTAAAATCAGAAGAGCAATTCATAGTGTTTATGGATTTGTAAGGCTGGCTGATGAAATTGTGGATAGCTTCCACGATTACGATAAGAAATCATTATTAGATAAGTTCGAAGAAGATTATTTACTTGCTTATAAGGCTGGAATAAGCACCAACCCTATTTTGCATTCATTCCAAATAACAGTTAGGGAATATAATATACCCAATGAGTATATAGGTAATTTTCTATCCAGTATGAGGGCAGATTTGGATAAAAAAGAATATAAGACAAAGACAGATATTGAAAATTACATCTATGGTTCAGCAGATGTTGTTGGTCTAATTTGTCTAAGGATATTTTGCCAAAACGACGAGGAGCTATTTAAAAAACTCTATAGCTCAGCAATGAGCCTCGGGTCGGCATTCCAAAAAGTTAATTTCCTAAGAGACCTAAGAGAGGATGTACAATCCCTAGGGAGGACTTATTTCCCCAACTTCCAACTTGAAACATTTAACGAAGAAACCAAGAACAAGCTAATTGAGGAGATTGAAGGAGATTTCTCTAAAGCAAAAAAAGGGCTAGATCAACTACCCAAAGGCTCACAGTTAGCAGTAATAATTGCATATAATTACTATCTTAGATTATTAAAAAATATAAAGCAAAGACCTGCAAACATGATAATTGAAAAGAGAATAAGGGTTAGCGACTTTAATAAACTAAGTTTAACACTATCAACAATTATAAGGTATAAACTAAGAGGGATATGAGATTTCTTAATATTATAAAGACTAAGTTAGATAATATGTCCGAAGGTGAAAAGAACTGGTTCTTTATTAGAAATATAATAATATTCTATACAATTGGTATAATTGGATTTACAATTCCTATTACACATGGTCTATTCGTTTACCTAACTCCCATAATACTATTACTATCAGTCTTGCTTTTATTATACTATGACAAAAATAAGATAGGACCAAAGATAATAATCTTCTACGCATTAATTTATATAATCAGCCTAATGGTTGAGATGTTGGGAGTTAATACTGGAGTAGTCTTTGGAAAATACCAGTATGGAGTGGGACTGGGTTATAAGCTTTTTGGGACTCCCCTCCTTATAGGATTGAACTGGATACTAATGGTATACATTACAAGTTCTATATTCCCCAAACAAAAGAGGAGCATCCTTAGCCAAATTATTATTCCATCAAGTTTAATGCTTGGCTATGATATTATTATGGAAAGAGCAGCCCCAAATATGGAGATGTGGTCATGGGCAAATGATATAATTCCTATACAAAATTATATTATCTGGATAGGCTTAGCCCTTTTATTTCATACCATTAGATATATACTTAGGATTGAGATAAATAATAAGATGGCAAAGCCTATATTCTTAGCTCAAATCGTACTATTTATCTTTGTTATACTAATAAAATAGATATGGAAAAGAATAATAATATACTTAGAGCCAAGCATCATTTCTTTATCTATCCATTCTTCCAACACTACACCAAGTATATGATAAAGAAGAAATTCTTATCAGTTACTATTGAGGGAGAATTTACTGATAAGAACAAGGCTATTGTGCTTATTGGTAATCATATAAGCTGGTGGGATGGATTTTGGGCAATGTATATTAATCTAAGGCTATTTAAGAGGAGGTTTCATTTTATGATGCGTGAAGACCAGTTACTTAAACACAAGTTCTTTAACCTAACAGGTGGATTTTCCATTAGCACCAGACCTAAGAGCATAATAGAATCTATAAATTACTCCGCAAATATATTAGATAATAAAGAAAATATCTTATTAATATATCCACAAGGAGAGATAAAATCTATATATCAATCTAGTTTTCAGTTTAAAAAAGGGATTGAAAAAATAATTAAAAACAAAGACATTCATTTAGTATTTTCTGCCAATTTAATAGATTATTTTTCACAACCCAAACCCTCGTTATTTATTTATATTCAAGATTATAAGGGCGATTTTACACATAAATCGATTGAAGAAGAATATAATAAATTCTACACAAAATCACTTCAAAACCAAATACATAGGCAAAATGATTAGATATTTCTGTATTTTCATATTCGCATTTGCCCTATTACAGCTTATAATTAGCTTAGTAAATTTTCTATTTGGAGTAAGACTAAGAACAAAGGCAAATCCTAATCTAAGGGAAAGAATATCAATTTTAATTCCTGCAAGGAATGAAGAAGAAAATATAGGTCTTATTCTTAGCGATTTAATAAATACAGGAGATAATATTTTAGAGATAATTGTATTTGATGATGAATCAAGAGATAGAACTTCAAGTATAATAGAGGAGTTTGCACTAAAGGATAATAGGATAAAACTTATGAAATCATCTGGACTTGAAGAGGGTTTTATGGGTAAAAATTTCGCCTGCTACCAATTATCATTAGAAGCTAAGGGTGATTACTTATTATTCTTAGATTCAGATGTTAGGATTAAAAACAAAGTAATTGAAAGGAGTTTAGGATATACAATTAGAAAAAAACTAGACCTCCTAAGTATCTTCCCTTTTCAAAATATGCAAACCATAGGAGAAAAGATTTCCGTTCCTAATATGAATTTCATACTTAACACATTACTCCCACTTCCATTAGTTTCCCTATCAAATTTCAGCTCACTTTCAGCTGCCAATGGTCAGTTTATGCTCTTCAAACAAAAAACTTATAAAGAAATACAACCCCATAAAATATTTAAAAACAGCAAGGCGGAAGATATTGAGATATCAAGATATTATAAGAAGCTAAGAAAGAAAATACATTGCCTAGCCTCAGTTAATGATGTATCGTGCAGGATGTACAGAAATTTATCTAATTCAATACAAGGCTTTTCCAAAAACGTTAATTATTTCTTCGGTAATTCATATATCTTGGCCATAGGATTTTGGCTAATAACCACCCTTGGCTTTATCCCAATTCTAATTACTCAAAGCTTAGGAATATTTATTATATATCTAATTATCATTATACTAACAAGGATTTTTATATCCCTAAGCACTAATCAGAACCTCTTAGAGAATATATTATATATTATTCCTCAGCAGATAGTTCTTGGGATAATTATCTATAAGTCAATATTTAATACTAAGAAAGATAAATTAATATGGAAGGATAGGCAAATATGAGAGAAAGAATTTCCATATTTTGGTTTAGGAGGGATATCAGACTAGATGATAATCATGGACTATATAAAGCTTTAATATCTGGGAATAAGGTCTTACCAATATTTATCTTCGATCCTAACATATTAAAACAATTGCCTGAGAACAAAGATCCTAGAGTGGATTTTATTATTCAAGCCCTCGACTCAATCAATAAAACATTAAGAGAAAAATACTCATCCTCAATACAAGTCCTCTATGGCAATCCATTGGATATTTTTAAGGATATAATATCTAAGTATAGCATTGATTCCCTTTATTTTAATAAAGATTACGAACCTTATGCAATTAAACGAGATAACGAAATCAAAGCATTCCTAATAGGGCAAGATATTGAAGTATATTCATTTAAGGATAGCGTAATCTTCCATCAGGATGATATTCTAAAGAAAGACTCCAAACCCTATACCATCTTTACACCCTATTCAAAGCTCTGGCTTACAAAACTTAAGGAGGAAGATATTGAATTCTATCGTTCAGAAGAGCATTTAAGCAATTTCCTAGCTTATTTGCCTGATAACATAGATATTAGTAGTATTGGTTTTGAGAAAACTAATTTTATCTATATACCGCCAAAAGTTGACCTTGATATAATTCAAAACTATGAACAAAGACGTGATAAACCTTGGATTGAGAATGGAACAACTAAGCTTGGGGCTCATCTTCGATTTGGAACATTAAGCATTAGAAAACTCGTTGAAATATCATATCAAATAAGTGAGGTCTATCTTAAAGAACTAATTTGGAGGGAATTCTTTATGCAGATACTCTATCATTTCCCCTATGTTGAGGACTCGTGCTTTAAGCCTAAGTATAATAGTATAAGATGGGAAAATAATGAAGAGACCTTTTATAAATGGTGCGAGGGTAAGACCGGCTATCCTATTGTAGATGCTGGAATAAGGGAATTAAACGCAACTGGATTTATGCATAATAGGGTAAGAATGATTGTCTCTAGCTTTCTAATTAAGGATCTACTTATAGATTGGAGATGGGGAGAGGCTTATTTTGCTAATAAACTAATAGACTATGACCTAGCGGCTAATAATGGTAATTGGCAATGGGCGGCTGGCTCTGGATGTGATGCCTCACCATATTTTAGAATATTCAATCCAACTACCCAAGAGAAGAAATTTGATCCTAATGCAATATATATTAAGAAATGGGTTAAGGAATATGGAACCAAAGACTATCCTCAAATTATTATAAACCACGCTTTTGCAAGAGAAAGGACATTATCTAGATATAAAAAAAGTTTAGAATATGATATTTAGAAAAAAAGTAAAATTATTATTAATAGGGGTTTTAAGCCTTTTATCATTAACAAGCTTTGGAGCAAATGAAAAAGAAATAATATACAATGCCTATATAACTGATAATATGAGCATTTGGAAAAAGACAATCGATGCAATGGATGCCGAAACAAATAAAACTATTGCGAGGGAGTTTGAACTCTTAAATTATGAATATGGATATATTGCATGGTGTGTTGGAAAAAAGAAGACAGATGAAGCAAACCTATACTTGGATAAAGGGACGCAGAGAATTACCAAACTTGAGACGTATAAGAAAAGCCTAGGCCTAATCTATGCATATCAATCTGCATTCTACGGTTATCAAATTGGGATGAATAAGATTAAGGCACCCTTTTTAGGGCCAAAAAGCATAGAAGTGGCTAAAAAATCGGTGACTATGAATATTAATAATTATTTTGGCTATATGCAATTGGGTAATATTGAATACTATATGCCTCCAGTCTTTGGAGGGTCAAAAGAAAAGGCATTAGACTATTACC
>JALNVJ010000012.1 GCA_023227645.1 Bacteroidales bacterium
GTATTTTCTGGTGTAATAAAAGTTTGTAAAGGGCTATAAATTGTATCTAAATTAGAGTTAATGATATAAGCTTTATACTCATATTCTGTATTAGGGCTTAAATTGTAAAGGCGATATTCGAAACGAACTGTATTGAGAGATTTTATTGAAAAAGTATCTGAGATGATATTTCTATAAATAAAACCTTTTGAGATAATATTTATAGGAGTATAAGTTGCCTTTAATAGTGCTGACGTATTAGTAATATTATGAGCATCCACTCTAACGCCTACTATATTGTTATAATTAAAAGTAATAATAGAGTCTTGATTGTAGGCTATATTATTTATTGTGATATCAGTTACAGTTCCATTTTTTAGTGTTGGATTTAAGAGAGATGTTACGTTATTTGCTCCCGGAAAAGGAGTAGAAGAAGTAAAAGAACTATCATAATTACCATTAGCAGGTTCAATAAAGCAACCTCTATCTGTTGGGATTGTATTAATATCATAAAAGTTGCTTATCTTCGCATTGTCACAATGAAACACTAATATTCCTTTTCCCTCAGTATATTCATCCCATCTCTTTTGGTTTCTATTTTCCAACATAAGATATTCGTTAGAACTTAAATTTATTCTATAAACCTTATTGCTATCACTTAAAGGAGGGAGAGAACAAATTAAACTATCTGTAATTATTATAGGATTAACCCAGCCTAATATTTTTCTTTCAACTCCTGAAAGAAAAGGAGGGGTAAAAGAATTATTATTATATCCACCACTTGCCATTAAATCCCAAGAACCTAAATGAATAGATAATCCACCAGAACCCGCATAGTCTGTATCATAGAAATCAGGAAGACCTAAGACATGAGACATTTCGTGGCATATTGCACCTATTCCATCACAACTTTGGTCGTATTGCAACTCCGAAGAGCAAGAGTACTTATAGAAATTAACCCCATCAAATGAAGTTCCTGAGGGAAAATTCGAAGAATGAGCCCAAATAGCATCAGTTCCACCTCCATTATGTTGTCCTCTGCCTGGATAAATTATATGAACCATATCAACAAATCCATCATTATCATTATCAAAAGAAGCAAAATTGACATTACTATTAGCCAATGACACAGCATCATAAGCCATTTGATTAGGAAGACTATCAACATCATAAGAAGTTTGAGCTCCATAATAAGCTCTTGTATGAGGAAGTGTAAAAGGACCAACAACAGTGAAATTTGCATTCAAAAGTCCCATAGAATTATCAAAGAAATAATCCTTAACAGAACCAGTCGCTCCATTTGAAGTGTAATTTGTTTGTGATATTTGATTATTTATTTGACTAATATTATAAGAATCAAAACTTACATCAGAGAAATTAACCAAGATAACTAAGAAATTAGGATTACCAATTGTAGGTACTCTTTGAATAGAGTTTTTACTATTATCTTTATATCTATCTTTTTTTTTCTTTCTTACATTCTCCAATTGATTATCACTATAGAATAAGTTTTTCTCCAATTGATTTAAAAATAAGTTTTCTTCAATTGTTCTTTCCTCTGGATTAGAGGCCAAGACAGAAGAAGGAATTAAATCACCTTTTTCATTCTTTATGGCATAAACCAATTCTCCTCCATTATTTCCTATTAATGTGAAATTATCAACACTTTTTGCCCACCAAATAAACTCATCACCATTAAGAGTAAAAGTGATTGAACGTCCATCTGATTGTCTTTGAGTAAAAATTTGATTGGAGGCTGGAATAGCCCAAAGGCTTGATACAACAAGTATAAAAAAGCAGTAAAAAAACAAAAATCTTGATTTCATAATATTTATTTTTATATTCTGTTACGAAAATGCTAACGTGCAAATGTAAACATTAAATACTAATTATCAAATAAATTTAATATAATTTTTTATGTTGCAAACTCAGCCTGTATATTTACATAACAATTTGAACGCTTTTACTCTCACAAACCTTATTAAATTTTTAATATAGATGTTAATCGCAGAAATCATTTCGTGAACTGAAGGTACTAAATTTTCGTACGTTCAGTTCACAAAATAAATCTCGCAAACTATTTTTTAGAATTTGATTATAATAGGAGGTTCAGTAAAAGAGGATATTGTTGCAACAACATCTTTTAAATAGAAAACTTGAGTATTGCTATCATTTACAGAATATATCGACTTTAATTGAGGATATTTATCAAGCATACTTTCTCTCGCTTCAACCTTATTATCTTCCACCAAAATAGCTTGAACTCTTATCCATATATCACGACCCTTCATTGCAGAAATCTCAACTTTAGGATTTTTTGCAATTTGTTTTGAAAAAGACTTCACCTTACCAGTTTGAATATAAAGTTTGTCTTCAAAAATATTAATAGCACCAAAAGGACGAACTCGAGGTTGATCCTCATCAATAGTGGCGATATAGAAAACCCCACATTCATTTAAAAAATCAAATACTTGTTTCATAACTTATTATTTAAGTGTCAAAATTAATATTTTATTTTTGAATAGATTGCATAAGGTTATCAAGAAAAGATTTTTAATAATACAGATTTTAACTCCATATATTTAAATATATATCAACTCTTTTTTTATTTATACTTGATTTAATTTCATTTGTTTGATCTAATTAATCTTCAAATATTGTCTTTATTTTACTTTCTTATAGTATAAGCTTTCTTTCCTTTGGTTCTCATCATTTATTGAAACCTCAAGTATCAATTCTTTATTGTTGAGTTTTTTTATTTCCATAATTGAAGTGTCTTCAGCTCCTAATTGATAGGAATAAAGTTTCTTTTCCCTAATAAAATATCTCACATTAACCTCTTGTTGTCCATTTGAGATTAATAAGGTGCTATCATCTCTAAAACTATTGAAAGTTGGAGGGTATTGAGTCATATCCAAAGTATCGGATCCTTGGATAGAATATCCTACAATAAGAATATGCTGCCACTTACCAATAATTTTCTCATCCCCATTCTTACATGAAATAAATACTATGGAGATTGACAATACTAAAACTATTATTAATGTCTTTGATTTCATATTTCTAATTACTTGTATTTATTCAACTCTCTTATTTTTCTTTAATCGGCGAAATTAAGTATTTATTTTCAAACAAATGATTGGATATAAAAATATCTTATTATAAAATTGAGTATAAAATAAAAAACTAACTACCTTTGTACTTTAAAACACGGAAGCAAACATATATTAATAATTTTTACTGAAATGATTAAGGATAAAACCATTAAAGAAGATATCAAAAAAATTGCTGAGAAATACTTTAACGAAATTGTTGAATATCGTCGTCATTTTCACAAATACCCAGAGCTTTCCAATTTTGAAGAAAACACTTCTAAATTTATTTGTTCAAAATTGGACGAGCTTGGTTTAGAGTATAAGAATAACGTTGGAGGATATGGTATCTACGGTTTTGTTGAGGGCAAGAATCCTCAAAAAGACTGTGTGGCATTAAGGGCTGATATGGATGCACTACCAATTAAGGAAGAAACAGATTTGGAATTTAAGTCAGTGAATAATGGCGTTATGCATGCTTGTGGTCACGATCTTCATATGTCTTCTTTGCTTGGAGCAATAAAAATAATAAATGAATTAAAAGATAAGTTTGAAGGAAAGGTGATGTTTATTTTTCAACCCTCAGAAGAAACTTATCCAGGGGGTGCATTAAAGATGTTAAGGGATGGGATTTTTGAGAAGATAACTCCAAGCAAGATTTTTGCTTTTCACTCTACTCCTGAGATGTATTCTGGATACATTGGGATGAAAGAAGGAAAATGTATGGCCTCAACTGATGAGATTTATATTGATATAAATGGGAGAGGTGGTCATGGAGCAACACCCGATTTGAATATTGACCCTATTCTTGCAGCCTCACATGTTGTGATCGCACTTCAATCGATAGTTTCAAGAAATGCCAACCCTACCACTCCAACAACTTTTTCAATTGGCAAGTTTATTGGAGAGGGGAGAACAAATATTATTCCTAATTCTGTTCATATGGAAGGAATTATTAGAACATTTGATGAGGACTGGAGAAAGGAATGTCATCGCCTGATAGAAAATATCGCAACCCAAACGGCAAAGGCATTTTCTGCTGAAGCAAAAGTTTTTATTGACCATGGCTACCCTTATGTTTACAATAATCCAGAACTTACAAAATATGCCTTTGAACTTTCAAAAGAATATTTAGGAGAGGATAAGGTCTTGAATATTGATGCAAGAATGACCGCAGAAGATTTTTCTTATTTCTCACAAAAAGCTCCAAGTTGTTATTTTAGAGTTGGTACAAGAAAAGAAGGTATGCCTATAACTAACCTCCACACATCAGTTCTTGATATTGATGAAGAAGCCATTAAAAATGCAATGGGGATAATGTCCTATTTTGCAATTTGCTCTTTAATTGCTAAGTAATTCATCTTTTTAGTTTAACTTTGCATTTTAAATGTAGTTTTGTGGAAAAAATCAATATTAAAGGGAAAACCTTTGAAAAATATATAGAAAGCAAAGAAATTGATTTAATTATTAAGTCTTTAAGTCAAAAAATCAATAGTGATTATTTGGGAAAAGAAATATGTTTTATTGTTATTTTGAATGGTGCTTTTCTTTTTGCTTCAGATTTATTCAAACAAATAGAAGGATTACCAACAATTACTTTCATAAAAATATCATCCTACGATGGACTTTCCTCTACAGGAAAAACTAAAGAACTAATTGGACTAAACACTGATATTAAGGGCAAGGATATAATAATAGTAGAAGATATTGTCGACACAGGTAATACAATGGATGATATTGTTAATATGTTGAAAAAACAAGAGCCTTCTTCTTTGGAAATTTGCACACTAATGTTTAAACCACAGTCATTTAAGAAAGATTTTAACATCAAATATATCGGAAAAAAAATAAGCGACGAGTTTATTATTGGATACGGGTTTGATTTTGATGAGTACGGAAGAAACTTAAAAGATATCTATCAGATAAAAAATAAGATATAGAAATTCAATAATTACAAAACTGAAAACACTATGTTAAGTATCGTATTGTTTGGAGCTCCAGGAGCAGGAAAAGGAACTCAATCAAAAATGTTAATCGAGAAATATAACCTTACCTACATTTCAACTGGAGACATACTTAGGAAAGAAATAGCAGAAGGGACAGAAATAGGACTTCAAGCCAAAGGAATTATTAACCAAGGAGGACTTGTTGACGATGAGATAATTGTTCAAATTATAGAAAAAACAATTGAAAACTCAACAACAGGAGGAATTCTTTTTGATGGATTTCCAAGAACAGTTGTTCAGGCATATATATTAGAAGGACTCCTTCATAGAATGAATAGTCGACTTCTCTGCTTACTTTCATTGGAAGCTCCAAGAGAATTACTAATAGAAAGAATGATTAAGAGGTCTTCAATTGAGGGGAGAGAAGATGATAAGACGGATGTTATCCTAAATCGCTTTAATGAATACGATAACAAAACCATTCCAGTAGCTGAATTCTATAAAGAAAAAGGTATTTACTGCCCAATTGATGGTGTTGGCACTGTTGATGAAGTATTTGAAAGATTGGAATCAGTTATTGATAAAACTCTTGAAAATGCATATAGAAATATAATTCTATTTGGAGCCCCTGGTTCTGGAAGAGGAACTCAAGCCAAGAACTTAGCTAAAAAATATGAATTGGTTTATGTTTCAACCGGAGCAATGATTAGGGAGGAGATTGCGGCAGAAACAGAAATTGGGAACGAATGTAAACACTATATTGAGAAAGGAGATAATGTTCCTGACTTAATAGCTATTCAACTTATTGAACAAAAGATTTCACAAAACTCAAACACAAAAGGATTCCTATTTAAAGGATTCCCTTCGTCTTATGTTCAAGCCTATATTATGGATGGTATTCTTGAAAAAAGGCATACTTTTGTTACTTGTATGATTGAAATGCAATCAAATACCCTACAATGTATTAAGAGATTAACTCAAAGGAGTAAGACAGAGAGAAGAAGAGTTTATGATATGGACCCTGAAATAATTATTCATCGTCTTGAAAGCTATGAAGAATCAGCATCAAAAGTTAGATCCTATTACCAAAAGAAAAATAAATACTATAGCGTAAATTCTGATGGTAATGTTGATGATGTTTTTGAAACTCTTTGCAACACTGTTGATGAGGCTTTAAAGAAAGTCTAATTTTAAAAAAATAAATACTAAATAAATACTAAATAATATGCGTTCAAATTTTGTAGATTATGTGAAGATTAACTGTAGGAGTGGAAAAGGAGGATCGGGAAGCACCCACCTTTTAAGAACACGTCAAACAGCTAAGGGAGGTCCTGATGGAGGAGATGGAGGAAGAGGAGGCCATATTATATTAAGAGGAAATAAACAATTTTGGACACTCCTGCATCTAAAATACACAAAGCATTTAATTGCTCAAGGTGGAGGATCAGGAGGGAGAAGCCGTCTAACAGGAGCTGACGGCGAAGATATTATTATAGATGTGCCACTAGGAACAGTCTGCAAGGATGAACTTACAGGAGAAATAGATTGCGAAATTATTGAAGAAGGACAAATGGTTATCATTGCAAAAGGTGGTAGAGGCGGACAAGGCAATGACCATTTTAAATCTTCAACTTTCCAAACCCCTCGCTATGCTCAACCAGGAGAAGAAGGACAAGAACTATGGAAAGTAATTGAGCTTAAAATCTTAGCAGATGTTGGATTAGTAGGCTTTCCAAATGCAGGAAAAAGTACATTGCTTAGTGTTATTTCAGCAGCCAAACCAGAAATTGGAGATTATCCATTTACTACCCTGACTCCAAATCTTGGAATTGTTAGTTATAGGGATGATAAATCCTTTATTATGGCAGATATTCCAGGGATAATAGAAGGAGCATCAGAAGGTAAAGGACTAGGACTTCGTTTCCTTCGACATATTGAAAGAAACTCCCTCCTACTTTTTATGGTTCCTTGCGACACGGATGATATTAAAAAAGAATATAATATCCTTTTAAAGGAACTTGAAAACTTTAATCCAGAACTAATGGATAAGGATAGAATTCTAGCAATAACCAAATCTGATATGTTAGATCAAGGGATGATAGATGAAATGGAAAAATTACTTCCCTCAGGAATAAAAACTTTATTTATATCTTCGGTTGCAAGAAAAGGATTAGTGGAACTGAAAGATTTAATTTGGAAAATCCTAAATGAAGAAATTGATAGATAAAGATATAGAACTTTTCTACCTAATTAATGGACAAAGGAATGAATTCTTTGATTATATGTTTTCATTCCTAAGTCATAATCTCTCCTCCTTTCTTTTCATCCTTATTGCTATAATATTTCTAACAATAAAGAAATTCAAAAAACAATTTTGGATACTATTAATCCTAGTTATTCTATCCTTCCTTTTGGCAGATAGGATATCAGTACTTTGTTTTAAGGATGTCTTTGAAAGACTTAGGCCAAGCCATGCCTTAGAAGGAGTTAAGCTCGTAAAGCTTGAATCATGGAAATTAGTATATGACCATAAAGGAGGACAGTACGGATTCGTCTCCTCCCATGCAGCAAATTCTTTTTCCATAGCAACAATTTTTATCTTATTAGGGAAGAAATACAAACTCTTTTCCATACTTATATTATTATGGGCAATCTTGGTATCCTATTCAAGAATCTACTGTGGAGTCCATTACCCAGGAGATATTATAGGCGGAGCCCTATTAGGAGTATTAATTGGCTATTTTATAATATTCCTATATAAACAAGTCCAGAAGAAGTTTAATATCTAATTCTTAATAAATTTTCTGCTTATTAAAATATTGTCTTTGGTTATTAGTAAACAATCATAAATTCCTGATTTAAACCCTTTACAATTGATCGTCTTTGTATTATTTAAATTCTCTTCCAAAACGGAGCGACCATAAATATCGTGGATTATTATTTTGTATATTCTTAGTTCTGTATCAATATTTAATATATCATTTACTATGGTAGGGTATATTTTAAGAGAGCATTCCTCTGGTTCATGCCCGTCCAGGCCTTGTTGAATATAACAATAGCCAAAGCCTCCATCAAATATCAAATTATTATTCCTATAAACACACATTAAGTCCCAATGTGAATGAAGATGGTTATAGTGATTTATAAAATCTCCATTAGATCCAATACCTTCAATCCAATATGTTCCCAAAAGAGAATATTGAGGATATCCTTCATTAAATAATATTCTTCTATAATATTGATTTTCTATTTCAATGGAATCAATAAAGCTTACAACCAAGGGGTCAGAATATGCTTCATTCTCTTCACAAGTAATATGGAAGGTGTCATTTAATCCTAGGTTAAAATCGAAAAGAAGATATTCCCTAGGATAAGAATACTGAATACTATTTGATACCGTATTAGAATATGTAAAAATATATACCTTATTACTATCCTCTCTTATCCAATTATGCTTTTCCCAATTATCATTAGCATTTGTATCATAATTTGCCTTCTTTTCCAACCTTAGATAAGTTTTATTATTAATAATTGTATCTTCGGAACTCACCCTATACAAATGAGTAAATTTTTTAAATTCCTGAGTGTTTTGATAAGTTTCTAATATATTCCATTGTTTAGTTGTATCGACAATGGATTTACTTATTTGCGAATACAGAATATTACTTGAAAAAGCTAAAAGAAATACCCATAAAACTGATAATAATTTCTTTTTCACAATACATTGTATTTAATTATTAATAGATATAACTATCTAGTAAAGAATTTACAAAGGAAAACAAAATAAATGAATAAACCAAATAAATTATATCTTATTTATTCAGACTATAATTATCTGTATATCTGAATTTCGATAAGGAGTAATTAGATTTAGATAAAGAATAATTGGGTAATTGGGTAAAAAACTCCTTATCTAATTCCAATTAGTCTTTATGTAATTCTAAAAATATTAGATATAATTTCGTACAAACTAGCTACTATCTACTAATATAAATAATTAATATTGAAATATCGGAAGGGGAGACTCCACTTATGCGAGAGGCTTGTCCAATTGTTTTGGGGCGTATCTTCGTTAGCTTTTCTCTAGCCTCGAAACTAAGTGATTTAAGGGCTTGATAGTTGAAATCATCTTTAATTATAAGGTTCTCGTATTTTGATAATTTCTCCGATATTTCCTGTTCCTTAATTATATAACTTTGATATTTTACCTTAATTTCAGCCGACTCAATTGTTTCTTCCTTTATGCTTTCTTCAATATCATCAATCTTCTCACTAAGATAAGGGATATTGTTTTTTAGGTCCATAAGTGATATTTGTGGACGAAGTAATAATTGACCTATCTTGGTTTTTTGATTGATTTTAGGAGTTTCTCTTTCTTCAAATAGTGTATTTACTTCCCCAGGTGTTGCACTATTTGTTTCAATAAAGGATATTAGCTCATTACAGCTCTCTGTTTTTCTTCCAACTCTTTCCATCCTCTCTTTTGAAGCCAGACCGATTGCATAAGAAAGTGGCGTTAGCCTTTGGTCTGCATTGTCTTGACGAAGAAGAATCCTAAATTCAGCCCTCGAGGTAAACATACGATAGGGTTCGTCGACTCCTTTTGTGATAAGGTCATCAATCAAAACTCCAATATAACTTTCGGAACGTTTCAGAACAAAGGGTTCTTTTTCATTAAGCTTAAGATGTGCATTTATTCCTGCCATTAGACCTTGGGAGCCTGCCTCTTCATAGCCTGTTGTACCATTTATCTGTCCTGCGAAATAGAGATTTTCAATTGCCTTTGTTTCTAAGGTGTCTTTAAGTTGTGTTGGAGGGAAATAATCGTATTCAATTGCATAGCCAGGTTTTTGTATGACTGCATTTTCAAACCCTCTTATCTTTTTTAATGCTTCGTATTGAACATTTAGAGGAAGCGAGGATGAGAATCCATTAATATAGTACAGGCTTGTATAATTACTTTCTGGTTCTATAAAAAGTTGGTGCTTAGTTTTACCTGCAAAACGATCAATCTTATCCTCAATTGAGGGGCAATAACGCGGACCTACTCCTTGTATCCTTCCCTGAAACATAGGAGACTGTTCAAATCCCGTCCTTAAGGTATCGTGGACATCCAAAGATGTATAAGCTAAGTAGCAACTCCTTTGTTTGAGTGCTTCTTTTCTGATATTCATAAAAGAGAATTGCCTAGGACTATCATCACCCTTTTGCTCCTCTAATTTACTGAAATCAATACTCTTGCCATCAACCCTCATTGGGGTCCCTGTTTTAAGGGTTAAGACTTCAAAACCATAATTATTATGAAGGTCTTCAGATAAACCCTTTGAATTCATTTCCCCTATTCTACCGCCTCCAAAGTTTTCGTTACCTATATGTATCTTCCCATTTAGAAATGTTCCATTTGTTAGGATTACAGTTCTTGCTTCTATCTCTAATCCCATTTTGGTTTTAACCCCACAAATCTTTGCATTTTTAATATCCAAACCAATAACTTCATCTTGCCATAGATTTAGATTTTCTATTCCATCCAAAACCTTATGCCAAGCTACTGGAAACATTACATTATCTACTTGTGCTCTTGGACTCCACATTGCAGGACCTTTTGAGCAGTTAAGCATACGAAATTGTAATGTATTTTGATCTGTAATAAGTGCGGAATAACCTCCTAGGGCGTCTATTTCTTTAACAATTTGACCCTTTGCAACTCCTCCCATTGCAGGATTGCAAGAAAGTTGTGCAATTGCATTAAGGTTTTGAGTAATTAGTAAGACAGAAGATCCTAAATTAGCTGCTGCTGCTGCTGCTTCACACCCTGCATGTCCTGCTCCAATAACTATAACATCAAACTTTTTAAACATTCTTCTTCAGCCTTTCTCATTTCTTTTTCTTGAGCCTCTGTCTTATCTTTTAAACCTAAAAGATGAAGGACCCCATGTATAATTACCCTATATAATTCTTTTTCAAATTCTTGATTTAGGCTTTGAGCATTATCCCTAACCCTATCAATACTAATAAATAAATCTCCCGCAACCTTATCCTTATCAGAATAGTCGAAACTAATAATATCTGTGAAATAATCATGATTAAGATAGGTCTTATTTACCTCCAATAGATATTCATCATCACAAAATATATAGGATATATCACCTAATTTCATACCCTTTTCCTCAATAACAGACCTTATCCAAGACTTTATCTTATTCTTCTTAGATAGGGTATCCTTAATCTCCACAAAATTAAAACTTATTGGCATTTCAAATATTATAATTTGCAAAATAACGCAAAAAAACCCAGTTTCTTACTATTTATACAGAAAAACAAACCTAATTGTTGGAATAAGTATGCAATATATACTGTTATTATTTATTCCAACATTGCTCTATTTTTTCATTTTTGTAATTGCTCTGGTTTGAAGTTATTGCTCCAAATAACAATGTATTACCACGCCTTAACAATAATTTCATTTTCTGGGAGAAATTATTAGATAAAATATATTTGAAAAAAAATAAAAGAAATAATTGTATATATCAAAAAATTATATTTACTTTGCATCATAAACATTTTAATTAAAAATGAAACGCTTATGAAAAGATTTTTTTTATTATTCGTAGCAATTTTTGCTTTATCTACAGTTACATTTGCAGATAAGTATGAAATCAATGATGCTGATGTAGATGCTCTATTCGCAACTGCAACTCAAGTATCATCTCAAGAAATTAATGCATTTGGAACAGGTGCACTAATGATGGCAAACTCAGCAGCTAACGCAGCATATTTAAACGCACCTAATCCTTGGGCTGCTTTTGCATTATGTTGGTTTTTTGGAGGCTTTGGTATTCACCGTCATTATATGGGAACAAAGAGCTCAATGTGGGCTATATACACATTCACTTGTGGAGGTATATTTGGAGTTGTTCCTTTTGTGGACTGGGTTGTATTGCTTATTGGTGCCGCCGATGGTAATATAAGGCCATACGTTAATAATAAGAAGTTTTTTATGTGGATGTAATTATCTCATAAAATATGTATTAAACATGAATGAAATGGGACGAATATATCTATACTCGTCCCGTTTTTTATAAATTAATTATGAATTTATTCTTAAAACAAAGCTTTTTCATCGTCATTATTTTCATAAGCCTATCGTCTTTAGCTCAGAAAAGAATTAGTGCTAGTGTGGAAATCAAGCAAGTAAAAAATAAAAAAGTAATTACTATAAAAAAGGATATTTTTTATCAGTCAAATGGGAACTTTGTGGTACATATGACTAAGCCCCAAGAATACTATGTAGTAACCAATTCTTTAGGGGAAGCAAAAGCTTATATGCCTCAAACAAATGAAGTTCTTATTATCAACGACCCATTCTTTTCTTCTCAAAATGAATTATTATACAGCTTCCTTTCCAATGATTTCCAAGATTTTGGATTGCAAAAGATAGGTTTCAAACTAAAGAGCCAAAAGAAAGAAGGGACAAAAATAATTAAGACATTCATTACAGATAAGAAAGAAATTAAAGATATCTCTAAGATAGAAATGGTCTATGAAAAAAACTTACCAATATATTCTGCATATTATAAACAAAAAGAAATAACAAGAAAGATATATTATAATAAATATATGCACTTTAAGATGTTTACATTTCCTACTCAGATAACCGAAATTTCTTATGATAGTCCATCAGATTCTACCGTAAAAAGAGAAGTATATTCAAATATTAAAGTTGATGAATTTATAAAGAATTCGCTTTTCGACTATAAGATACCTGCTTCAGCAAAATTAGTTAGCCCTTTTAGTAAAAAATAATATGAAATCATTCGCTTTTATTATATTTTTTAGTTCTATATTTTCAATCAACACTATGTCTCAATCTTTAGACGATAGAGCTCGTATTAAAAATATAGCATTTGAAAATGAAGAATTTAGTGAGAGAGTAGTTAAGTATGGTTTTACAAAAGATAAAAAGACTTATAACCCATTATATCATATCCTTAGTTCTTCGATGTATTTATATCAAAAATTAATTAGCCCACAATTATCCAGAGGATGTGCCTTTAATCCCTCTTGTTCAGAATATAGCAAAGACCTTATAAAAGAGTATGGAATAATTAAAGGGGCATTTCTTTCATCGGATAGAATAACAAGATGCACAAGAATTTCTTTAGCCGATAAATCAAATTATCATTTTGACACGCATGACGGAAAGATGCACGAAACTGTTGAAAGATATAGGAAAAGGAAAAATGATAAAGATAGTAATGTATGCAATCACTAAGTAAATACATATTATTAATCCTTGTCTTTATTTTCACAACTAATATAGTAAGGTCTCAATCTACCGTATATGCCAAAGAAGATTTTGACTTTGCATTATATCTCTTAGGGAATAATATGAAAGAAGAAGCACTGACTCTTATAAATAATCCAAATACAAGTTATTTTGATTTAAAACACACAAAAGACAGTGTAAATTACTTAAAAGGATGGACGTATTATAGCTCAAAAGAATTAGAAAAAGCATCATTCTTCTTCGATTCTGTTTCAAAAGAATCTTCCCTATATCCCAAATCAATATTCTTTAATTCACTAAGTAATGCCCATATTGGCAATTATTCAAAAGCCGATCATATATTAAAATCATTCTCTGATACCAATACGACATTTAAGGAACTATATCATTATGAAAGTGCAGGCCTAGCATTGATAGAAAGAGATTATGAAAAGTATAAATACCATAGTCAAAATTTTACTTATCAGGATTTTCGACTTGTAGAACAAGAACAAGAACTTAAAAACATCTATAATCAACTAAAAACACATAAAAATAAATCTCCATGGATTGCAGCAATAGCCTCAGCAATTGTCCCTGGATTAGGAAAGGTATATGCAGGAAGCTATGGAGAGGGAGTTTCATCCTTCTTACTAATAGGTTCTTTGGGAGCAGTAACAGCGGAGAACTGGGTGAAGAATGGGTTACTAAATTGGAAGACCTTAGTTTTTGGAACAATTGGAGCAGTTTTTTATATTGGGAATATATATGGAAGCGTAACCTCAGTAAAAATATATTATGAAGATTTCAATAATCAACAAAACATTACCATACTTTATAACATTCATATTCCTCTGCGTACCATATTTAATTAATGCACAAGATTCTATTTTCGCAATAGGGGATAGATATTTTGAACATAAAGATTATAATAATGCAGCACTTGAATATGAAAGGATAATATATAATTCTTCGTCAGATCAAGAATTAAATAAAGCCTTATTTAAGAAAGTTGCTACCTATAAGGAAATGAATAATTACTCTAAGGCTTCAACGGATTTAGAAAGAATACATTTATTTTCATTAAACATAGAGCAAAAAGAAAACTACTATTACGAGAAAATTTTATGCTATTACTTAGATGGAGAATTTGAAAAATCATCAATAACAATTGAAGATATGTATCTAAATATTGATACTTGTTATTGTTCAAATACTCTTATTTTGCAAGTTCTTGTATATAATGAATTATCGAGATACGAAGAAGCTAAGGCTAAGGCAGATAAATTTATAATAACACTTGAGAACAATCAAGATAAAAAAATTGAAATTGATAATCTATATAATAAGATACCTAAGCAAAAAAGCGAGAAACTAGGAAGCTTCTTAGCGTATTTCCCAGGCTTAGGACATTTCTATGCAGGCTATCCCGTAGAAGGGATTGCATCTTTTGTGCTAAATGCCTCCATATTATCGTTTGGAATATATCAAGCCTTTAATGCACACTATATTACAGCCTATTTAGGAGGTGCTGGAATATTAAGTGGTACTTATTTCGGTTCCTACGAAAGAGCAAATCTCTTAGTAAGAAAAAGAAATTATAAAAGGAAAAGAGCTTTTAACGATAAGATCAAAGAGTCTTTATTAAATTAAGATTTTACGTTTACTCCTCTTCTTCCATTTCCTCCTCCTTAGCATTAATGCAGTGAAGATTTTTAGCGTTATCACATTCATGATTAACAACATTACTTTGACAAGTACAGCCGTGCCTTTCACCTGTCAGAGGGTCAACTGTTGAGCATTGTTTTTTAAATTCTCCGCCCTTTTTCACAAACATCTTTATACCAATAAATGCAAAGCTTATTAAAAGAAGCGCAAAAGTTATTATAAAAACTGTTATTATTGTTTCCATATCTTTATTTTTTTATCAAAATTATCATTTCTTCTGAATATTTTCCCTATCAATCTTATGATTAAGAATATTAAAGCAAGAGCAATTAATACAATTATACCTGCAATAATATTTACTAAAATTTCTCATCCATATCTATTCAACGTTTTTACTATCAATAGTTATTGTTATTGGACCATCATTAATTAATGAAACCTCCATATCCGCACCGAACTCTCCAGTCTTTATCTCTTTTTCAAATTCTTTCTCAAGCTCATAAATAAATTTCTTATACATTGGTATAGCAATATCGGGTTTTGAGGCTCTTATATAAGTTGGTCTATTTCCTTTCTTTACACTTGCATGTAGGGTAAATTGACTTACCAAGAGAATTTCTCCTGAGATATCCTTTATTGAAAGATTCATCACACCTTCGATATCATCAAATATCCTTAATTTACAGATCTTCTTTGTAAGAAAATCAATATCATTCTCAGTATCTTCATCTTCTATTCCCAAAAGTATTAATAGACCTTTCGAAATTAAGCTCTTCAGCCTATTATCAATCTTAACACTTGCCTGTTTAACTCTTTGAATAACTACCCTCATTACTTATCCTCCCACCTTTCAATCTTAAGCTCTTCTCCATGCATAATATTTAGATAGTTAGAGTAGCGTTCAATACTAATTTCTCCTTTTTCTACAGCTTCTTTTATTGCACATTTTGGTTCATGCTCATGTGTGCAATTATAATATTGACAATCTTTTAATCGAGCCCTCATTTCAGGATAATGAAGCCCTACTTCTTCTTTCTTAAAGTCAAACATCCCAAATTCTTTTATCCCAGGGGTATCTATAATATCTCCTCCAAAACTTAGAGGGAACATTTCTGCAAAAGTTGTTGTGTGCATTCCTTTTTGATGGACAGATGATATTAGTCCGGTCTTAAGATTTAAATTATTGTCAATTGCATTTATAAGAGCCGACTTCCCTACTCCAGAATGTCCTGAAAGTAGTGTTGTTTTGTTCTTCATCATCTCTCTTAATAATTCAACATTATCCCCTCTTAGAGCAGAAACCTCAACACATTTATAACCAACATTTTCATATATAAACTTAATTTCATTAGCATAAGCCTGAGCCTCTTCATTATAAATATCAATCTTATTGAAAACAATTATTGTTGGTATTTGATGAGCCTCAGTTGTAACCAAAAACCTATCAATAAATCCTGTAGAAGTTCGAGGGTAGGCTATGGTAGCTATTAAAAAAGCTTGGTCTATATTTGAAGCAATTATTTGTGAGCGTTTTGAAAGATTGGTAGAACGACGAACCAAGGTGTTTTTCCTCTCATGAATATTTGCAATTACTCCTTCAATAGTTTGAGTTGGAGGAATAAAGTCAACAATATCCCCAACAGCAATAGGGTTAGTTGATTTGATATTTTTAAGCCTAAAGCTCCCTTTAATACGACATTCAACCAATTGGTTATTGTCTGTGCGTACTGTATAATGACTTCCTGTTGTTCTAATTACTTTTCCCTTTTGCATTAATGCAAAGGTATTATTATTTTTAGACTTAATAAAACAATTTTATCTTTCTTTGTTTTAATTTCCTAGATCTTCGTTTTAATTTTCTCTTTCTTTGTTTTGAAATTTTCTTTCTTTGTTTCATTTTATTGTATCTTTGCAAGTTAAATGTAAAACAAAGACATTGACCGAAAATTGCCGATGAAAAATATAAGAAATTTTTGTATTATTGCCCATATCGACCATGGCAAAAGCACTCTAGCAGATAGACTTTTAGAACGTACTGGAACAATCACACAAAGAGATATGCAATCCCAAATCTTAGATGATATGGATTTGGAGAAGGAAAGAGGAATTACTATTAAGTCTCATGCAATACAAATGGAGTATGAATACAAAGGAGAAAAATTCTTACTTAATCTTATTGACACCCCTGGACATGTTGACTTTAGCTATGAGGTTTCACGTTCAATTGCAGCCTGCGAAGGCGCTTTACTAATTATTGATGCAACACAAGGAATTCAAGCTCAAACAATTTCTAATCTTTATCTAGCTTTAGGTAATGACTTAGAGATTATCCCTGTTTTAAATAAAATGGACCTTCAAAACGCAATGCCAGAAGAGGTAAGCGACCAAATAATTGAACTTATTGGTTGTAATGAAGAAGATATTATACAGGCTAGCGGAAAAACAGGACTTGGAATTGACGAAATATTATCAGCAATTATTGAAAAGGTTCCTTGTCCAAAGGGAGATCCAAATGCTCCACTTCAAGCCTTGGTTTTCGATTCTGTTTTTAATAGCTTTAGAGGTATAGTTTCATATTTCAGAATTCTTAATGGAACAATGACTAAAGGGGAAAAAGTTAAGTTCTTCCATACTAATAAAGAATATAATGTTGATGAAGTTGGTGTTTTAAAACTTAAACCTGAACCCCGTCCTACTTTAGGCTGTGGACAGGTTGGTTATATCATTTCAGGTATAAAAACATCAAAAGAGGTTAATGTGGGAGACACAATAACCTCCGTTGAGAACCCTTGCAAAGAAGCTATTGACGGGTTTGAACATGTTAAGCCAATGGTTTACGCTGGGATTTATCCTATTGATGCTGATGACTATGAAGACTTAAGAGCCTCTATTGAAAAACTACAACTAAATGATGCTAGCCTTACCTTTGAACCAGAAAGTTCTTTAGCCTTAGGATTTGGATTCCGTTGTGGTTTCTTAGGACTCCTACATATGGAAATTGTCCAAGAACGACTAACAAGAGAGTTCAATATTGATGTTATTACAACAGTTCCTAACGTAAACTACAAGGTTTATACCAATAAGAAGGAATGTATTAATGTTTATAACCCTTCAGGTTTGCCCGAACCAAATTATATCGATTATATTGAAGAACCATATATTATTGCTTCTATTATAACAAAGTCAGAATATATTGGAGCCATCCTTACACTTTGTATCGAAAAGCGAGGTATTCTTAAAAACCAGACCTATCTAACCTGCGATAGAGCAGAGATTATTTTTGAACTACCACTTGGAGAAGTTGTTTTTGATTTCTACGACAAACTTAAATCAATCTCAAAAGGATATGCTTCATTTGACTACCATCCTTCTGAATTCAAACCCTCTAAACTTGCTAGACTAGAAATTCTTTTAAATGGAGATCCCGTTGATGCACTCTCTACCCTAACCCATGTTGATAATGCTTATCCACTAGGAAGGAAGATGTGTGAGAAGCTAAAAGAATTAATTCCAAGACAACAATTTGATATAGCAATTCAAGCAGCAATAGGATCTAAAATTATTGCTCGTGAAACTGTTAAGGCAGTAAGAAAAGACGTTACAGCAAAATGTTATGGAGGAGATATTTCACGTAAAAGGAAACTCTTAGACAAACAAAAAGAAGGAAAGAAGAGAATGCGTCAAGTAGGTAACGTTGATGTTCCTCAGTCGGCCTTCCTTGCAGTATTGAAATTAGATTAATAAATAAATAAAACTAATTATGACAATTACACTTTTTATTATCCTATCACTAACCTTTATATTAGCTATGTTTATTGTTGGCTACTATAATATTAAATCTCTTAGAGGTTTTATTGAGAGTGAACAAAAAATGAAACTCCTCGAACTTCATAAAATCCAGACCAAGGAAATAAGCACCATAGTTACCCCTATCCAACTCCAAGCTTATGAAAGACTTATAATGCTTTTGGAAAGGATAAACTTAAGTTCATTAGTTACTCGTTGCTATCAAGCAGGTATGGAAACACAATTATTTAAGGATGTAATGATTCAGACCATTAAGAACGAATATGAGTATAACCAATCTCAACAATTATATATATCCAATGAGGCTTGGGTTCATGTTAAGAATGCAAAGGATGAAACAATCAGCCTAATAAATAATTTATATTCTAGCAACCAAACAGAAACCAACCCAACAGCCTTTGCAGGCAAGCTCTTAGAAAGCCTTGCAGGCAAGAAAGATATTACAGAAAGAGCCTCAGAATTCTTAAAAGAAGAAATAAGTAAGAGATTTAATTAGAATAATCCCTCTTTTTATAATAGTATAAGAATTTGCTAAAGACATAGATTTATGCCAAGACCAAAGACAAAAGAAGAATTAATTTATATAGGAGAAGATAGTTTTGATAAATTATTTACCCTTATTAATTCTATATCTAAAGAGGA
>JALNVJ010000013.1 GCA_023227645.1 Bacteroidales bacterium
AGAGGGACTATGGTTGATGGTCACGACTTTATAGCTTCTTCAATTGATAAGGGAGCTACGTCTATTGTCTGTGAATACATACCAAAGGCTTATCAAGAAAACGAAGACCTTAGAGAGGGTATAAAGTTTTTTGTGGTTAAGGATTCGAGTGATGCTTTAGGTCATATTGCTTCTTGCTACTACAATAATCCATCTAAGAAATTAAATATTATTGGAATTACAGGAACCAATGGGAAGACTACTACTGTTACCCTACTTCATAACCTTTTTATGAACTTGGGTTTTAAGACAGGTTTGGTTTCCACAATAGTTAATAAGATAAATAATATAGAGATAGCTTCCACTCATACTACTCCAAATGCAATTGAACTGAATAGTTTATTTGCTGAAATGGTTGATAGTGGGTGTGAATATGTCTTTATGGAGGTTAGCTCGCATGCAATTATTCAGAAAAGGATAGCTGGAGTTGAGTTTAGTGGTGGCATATTCTCCAATATTACTCATGAGCATTTGGATTTTCATAAGACTTTCTCAGAATATATTAGAGCGAAGAAGAGGTTCTTTGATAATTTGCCAAAGACTGCATTTGCATTAACCAATCTTGATGATGTAAATGGTGATATTATGCTTCAAAATACGAAGGCTAAGAAATATTCTTATAGTTTAAAAACTATGGCAGACTTTCATGCTCTAATACTTGAGGATAGCTTCGAGGGACAATTATTAACGATTGATAACACTGAGCTATGGACCAAATTGGTTGGGAGATTTAATGCATATAATATATTAACAATATACTCAACTGCTATTTTATTAGGTCTAACTAAGGATGAAACTCTAAGAGCAATTAGTCAATTGGATTCTGCAGAGGGAAGATTCGACTGCGTTGCTACATCAAAGCAAACTAAGGCTATTATTGATTATGCTCATACTCCAGATGCTTTGATAAATGTTATTAAGACTATTAACCAAATTAGGGATGGTCGTGGAAAATTAATTTCAGTTATTGGTTGTGGTGGCGATAGGGATAAGTCTAAGAGACCAATTATGGCTAAGATTGGTGCTGAAAATTCTGATATACTAATTCTAACAAGTGATAACCCAAGAACAGAAGATCCTGATAGGATAATTGAGGAGATGAAAGTTGGTTTAGATATTATAAATCTTAAAAACACATTTTCAATTACAAATCGCCATGATGCAATTAAGATGGCTTGTATGATTGGAACAAGTGAAGATGTAATTCTTGTGGCAGGGAAGGGCCATGAGAAATATCAAGAAATTAATGGAGTTAAATTTCATTTTGATGATAAAGAAGAAGTACTAAAATATTAAAGATTATGTTATACCATTTATTTACATGGCTTGATGTTGAGTTTGGATTGCCGGGGGCAGGAGTTTTTCATTATATCTCTTTCCGTGCAGCTTTGGCAGTTATTACATCTTTGTTTATTACTATTGTTTATGGTAAGAGGATAATTATTTTTCTTCGCCGAAAGCAAATAGGAGAGTCTGTTCGTGAATTAGGACTCGATGGTCAAAAGGAAAAAGAAGGTACTCCAACAATGGGAGGTATTATAATTCTTGCTGCCATTATTATTCCTACACTTTTATTTGCCAGATTAGACAATATATATATACAAATAATGATTTTAACCACTGTTTGGCTTGGTTTTATAGGTTTTTTGGATGATTATATCAAGGTTTTTAAGCACGATAAGAAGGGCTTAAAAGGGAAGTTTAAGATTATAGGTCAGGTGGTTTTGGGAATAGTTGTTGGCGCTTTAATCTATTTTCATCCAGGTATTACCATTAAAGAAAAGGTAGAGGTTGAAAAATATACAAGTACTCATAATATCCAAAATGAAACCAAGTACGAAAAGGCTACAATCGATTTTTCTAAAAGAGCTAAACAATCAACAAAGACTACTATTCCGTTTTTCAAAAATAATGAGTTTAATTATTCTTCATTAGTTAAGTGGATAGGTAAGGATTATAGGAAATGGGCTTGGATAATATTTATTCCTATAGTGATCTTTATTATTACTGCTGTTTCTAATGGGGCTAATCTCACTGATGGAATTGATGGTTTAGCAACAGGTGTTTCGGCAATTGTTGGTTCAACTCTCGGCATATTGGCATGGATATCGGGTAATATTATATTTGCCAATTATCTCAATATAATGTTTATTCCCAATGCTGGGGAGCTAACAATTTTCATTTCTGCCTTTGTAGGAGCAACGGTTGGGTTTCTCTGGTATAATACATATCCTGCTCAAATCTTTATGGGAGACACTGGCTCATTGGCTTTAGGTGGAATTATTGCTGTTATTGCTGTCCTTATTAGAAAGGAATTGCTTATACCAGTTCTTTGTGGGGTTTTCTTTGCAGAGAGTCTATCTGTTGTAATCCAGGTTGGTTATTTCAAATTTACTAAGAAAAAATATGGTGAGGGGAAGCGATTCTTTAAGATGGCTCCACTTCATCACCATTATCAGAAAAAAGGATATGCGGAACCTAAAATTGTGATGAGGTTCTTAATTATCAGTATAATCCTCGCAGTCGTATCAATCATAACTCTTAAACTTAGATAAACAATGAATATAGATTTATTAGCAAAACAAGGAGCAAAGAAAGTATATACTAATCTTGCTGGCAGAACTTACGATGAGATATTATTTAAGAGAAAGGATCTATATAATATGTTTGCAACTCCGAAAGATGAGAAAAATAAAAGAGAGTTGGTTGCAACAATTAAAGATGTTAATTATATAAATGACGCTTTCTCAACTAATAATAATATAACTTGGTTTACTATGGAACAAATACCAAGCAGGATTATTTGGATTGCAAATGACGATTTAGGAACAAAGGATTACACAAGTCTTATGAGTGTTTGTGAGGAAAAGGTGTCGGTACTGATTATGTTTGGTAAAAATACTGAGAACTTGAAATCTACTTTTAAAGATATAATCCCAACCATCCTACCTGTTAATGATATGAAAGATGCTGTGCTTTTGGCATCTGCTGTGGCACAAGAAAGGGATGTTGTTTTATATTCTCCTGCAAATGGAGCTAATGAAGACATTGAGAAAAGAGGATTAGAATTTTGTAGTAGAGTAAATAATTTATAGTTACTTTAATTAATAATGGCAAACAAGATTAAGAATTTCAAGATTAAGATTAAGGGTGATAAGATTATTTGGATGGTCTTCCTTTTGCTTATGGCTATATCTTGCCTAGAGGTATATAGTACATTAGGAAAGACTGTTTATGAAAAACAAGGTGGCACTCCAATGGGGATGTTTACTAAGCATATTTTTATCCTTATCTTAGGAACTTTTGTCTTATATGCTGTTCATCATATTAAATATACTTATTTTTCAAGGTTTGCTAAGATTGGACTTCTTTTTTCTTTTGGCATACTTATAGTAACTTTATTAATAGGTTCTTTGGGGGATAAGGCTGCTGCTCGTTGGCTAACCATTCCTCTAATTGGACAGTTCCAACCCTCAGAAATTGTGAAGATTGTTTTGATTGTTTATGTGGCAAGAATGCTTGCTTTGAATCAAGAGAATATAAAGTCTTTGGATATTTTTAAAAGATTAATACTTGTTATTTTGGGAATATGTATTTTGATTTTCCCTGAAAACTTCTCTAATGCTGCAATTCTTTTTATGATTTGTTTTGTTATGATGTTTATTGGGAGGATTAATCTTAAATACTTAGGGATGATTGTTCTTATTGGAATTATTGGAATTATTACTATATTTACTATTCTTCAAACAAAACCTGATTTGCTATCCAGAGGTGGAACTTGGATTAATAGGATCGAGGAGTTTAGAAATCCAGATAAGATGGTAATCACTCAATCTAATCAAGCTCAAATGGCAATCGCAACTGGTGGTTTTTTTGGTAAATTTGTAGGGAATACTACTCAGGCAAGGTTCTTAAGTGAGAGCCATAATGACTTTATTTTTTCAATAATTATTGAAGAGGGAGGTATATTATTAGGATTGGTTGTAATTGCCCTATACTTAATATTACTTTATAGAGGTATTCAGGTGGCGAGGCGTTCTAAGGGGTATTTTGGTGCTTTTTGTGCAATTGGACTAATAATAATGATAGTTTTCCAAGCCTTAATCAATATGTTTGTTGCAACAGGACTTGCTCCTGTAACAGGTCAAACTCTACCTTTTATTAGCTATGGTGGGACATCTTTCTTGTTTTCTTGTATTGCCTTAGGAATTGTTTTGAGTATTAGTGCAGAAGCAAATAAAGATCAAGAAAAGGTTTCTTTGCAACAAGATATTATTGATGAAGAATCGTCTTTGGAAGAGAATGAATCAAATGAAATTGTCAATTAATAAAATATAATGATATGAAAGTAATAATTAGTGGTGGAGGAACAGGTGGACATATATTTCCTGCAGTGGCAATTGCTAATGTTATTAAGAAAAAATATATTGATGCAGATATTCTTTTTATTGGAGCAAAATCGAGGATGGAGATGGAAAAGGTTCCTCAGGCAGGTTATCAGATTGAAGGCTTATGGATTAGTGGTTTACAAAGACGTCTTACTTGGAAGAATATTAGTTTCCCATTTAAAGTTGTTTTTAGTACTCTTAAGGCAAGAAGTATAATAAAGGATTTTAAACCAGATATAGTTATTGGTGTTGGGGGATATGCTTCTGGTCCAACTCTTAGAGCTGCAATAAGTCTAAAAATACCAACGTTAATTCAAGAACAAAATTCTTATCCGGGAATAACCAATAAGCTACTTGCAAAGAATGTTTCCAAAATATGTGTAGCTTATGATAAGATGAATAGGTGGTTTGAAGAAAGCAAGATATGTTTTACTGGAAATCCAGTTCGTCAAAATATAGTTGATATTGAGAAAAAGAGAGAGAATGCTGTTTCTTATTTTGAATTAGATGGCTCAAAGAAAACTGTTTTGGTTGTTGGGGGTAGCTTAGGTGCTCTAACGATAAATGAAAGTATAGCAAAAGGAATAAGGTATTTTGTGGAAAATGATATCCAATTGATTTGGCAAACTGGGAAGAACTATTTTTCGCAAGCTAAACAAGAAGCAAGTGTATTTGAATCCAATAATATTAAAGTATTTGATTTCATTTATGAAATGGATTTGGCTTATAGTATAGCAGATACAATTATCTCAAGAGCTGGTGCGATTGCAATTAGTGAATTATGTGTTATTGGAAAACCAACAATTTTAGTTCCAAGTCCTAATGTATCGGAAGATCACCAAACAAAAAATGCTATGGCCTTGGTTGATAAAGATGCTACGATTTTAGTTAAGGATATTGATTCAAGAGGAGATCTTATTGATAAGTTGGCTATTCTTTTGAAAGATGAGATAAAGCAAACTCAATTAAGTGATAATATTAAGAAATTGGGGGTAAGAGATGCCGATCAAAGGATTCTTGAAGTTCTTGAAGAGTTATTAGAAAAGAAATAGAAGTGGTTTTATATAAATATTAAGGTTATTAATAAGATGAAAACATATTATTTTTTGGGAATTGGAGGAATTGGGATGAGTGCTATTGCTCGTTACATGAAGGATTTGGGGAATAAGGTTTATGGATATGATCGCATAAGCACTCCTCTAACATTAGAGTTAGAAAAAGAAGGTATGATAATTACCTACGAGGATGAGGTATCTGAAATTCCCAGTGATATTGATTTGGTTATTTATACTCCTGCAATTCCTCACAATAATAAAATTTATAATTATTTTATTGATAATAAGTTTAAAATGGAAAAGCGTTCTCAGATTTTAGGAGAGTTAACTAAAAATAAGAAATGTATTGCCATTGCTGGTTCACACGGGAAAACAACTTGCTCAACTATGATTGCTCATATTCTTTATAATAGTAGCGTTGGGTGTAGTGCATTTTTGGGTGGAATTTCTAAGAATTTTGATTCCAATTATGTGGTAAATAAAAATAGTGATTATGTTGTTGTAGAAGCTGATGAATATGATAGGTCTTTCTTACAACTTGATCCAACCATTTCAGCAATAACTGCAATGGATGCTGATCATTTAGATGTTTATGGTGATTATAAAGAGATGCAGAAATCCTTTATTGAGTTTGCAAATAAGACTAGTGAAGTATTGTTTTTGAAAAAAGGAATAGATTTACATCTTTTTGAAAATAATACATCAGCGAAGCATACTTATGCAATTCGTGGAGTTGATGCTGATTATTATGCAATTAATATTAGATGTTCTAATGGAGGATATTATTTCGATTTAAGAACTCCTGAAAAGATATATTATGATATTTGCTTAAATTATGGTGGAGTTCATAATGTTGAAAATGCAGTTATGGCAATTGGAATAGCTTTAATTTGTGGAGTAAGTGAAGAGGAAATGCGTCAAAGTATTGCATCATTTAGTGGGGTAAAAAGACGTTTTGAGGTTGTTATAAATAGAAAGGATTTAGTTTATATTGACGATTATGCTCATCATCCAAATGAAATTAAGGCTCTTGTTGAGTCTCTAAGGTTTCAATATCCTAATAGAAAACTAACAGGGGTTTTTCAGCCACATCTTTATTCTAGAACTCGAGATTTTGCAGATGAGTTTGCAAAGGAATTAAATGGTTTCGACGAGGTGGTTCTTTTAGATATTTATCCTGCTAGAGAAGAACCTATTATAGGGGTTGATTCTATAATGTTGTTACATAAGATTAATAATATGAATAGATATTATAGTAGTAAGGAGCAGCTGTTAGATTTATTAGAAGCCTTGTATCCAGAAATATTAGTAACTATTGGTGCAGGAGATATTTCCGAATTAGTTCCTCAAATTGAAAAAAGATTTAAAGATGAGTAAAAAAGGCATGAAAATATTAGTAATGTTATTTATTATCATTATCTTGATTGCAATTGTGGTTGGGTCTAATATTTTTGTGCAAAATCAAAAGATTAAACAGCTTGATGTTTTAGTAAGTTACGGAAAGACTGATACAATAATAACTAAGGAATTAATATCAGAAGAATTGGAGTCAAGGTTTGGTAAGTTTGTGAATAAGGAGAGAAAAACTGTTGAGGGAAAAGATATTGAAGAATTTTTAATGAATAAACCTTATGTTGAAAAGGCAGAGGTCTATCATACTTTAAAAGGTGTTTTGAAAATTGAGATTAAGCAAAGAGAGCCTGTTGTGAGAATTTATACACAGAGAGAGAAGCAATATTATATAGATAAAGAAGGTAAGATAATTGAGATTAACAAAGATGAATCAACTGATGTGGTTGTGGCAAGTGGTTATATTGATATGAATTTGAGTATTTTGAAAAAAGGATCAATAGATACTGTTAACATTAAGGATAAGAAAGGGATGGAGAAAAATCTTTCAAATTTATTCTTAATTGCAAAACGTCTTCAAAACGACTCTATACTCAATTATCAAATTGACCAAATATATTTAAATAAGAATGGAAGCTTTGAACTTATTCCAAAGATTGGAAATTATGTGATAAAGATAGATGAAGGGAATGATTTGGAAACTCAATTAATTAAATTAAGTTATTTATATAAAGATAGCTTTACGATAATAGGATGGGATAATTATAGTGTTGTTGATTTGAGATATAGAAATCAAGTGGTTTGTACTAAGAAATCTCAATCAGGTATTCAAGATGAAGGAAATACAACAACTATAATTAACAAAGAATAAATAAAATAAAAAACAAATTGATATGGAAAGAGAAATAGTAGTTGGCATCGATATTGGTACAACAAAAATAGCAGTTTTCATAGGCTCTAGAGACGAAGAAGGAAAACCTATAGTTCTCGGTATGGGTAAATCTGAATCAATTGGTGTTGAAAGAGGTGTGGTTAGAAATATTGAACTAACTTCAAACTCAATAAAGAAAGCAATTGACGAGGCTGAACAAAAAACAGGTTATAAGGTTAAAGAGGTTTTTGTGGGGATTGCAGGAAATCAAATCCGAAATATTCAACACCGAGGAAACATAATGCTTGAATCTAAGGGCCATATCATTAAGGAAAGTGATAGAGAACGATTAATAAAAGATCAAGAAAACCTTGTTCTTCAACCAGGAGAGAAGATAATTCATGTAGTTCCTCAAGATTTCATTGTTGATGGAGAAGGAGATGTGATTAACCCTATTGGTATGCCAGGATCTTGTTTGGAAGGTAATTTTAATATAATAACAGGTAATGTTACGAATATTGAGAATATTGTTAGGAGTGTTGAAATGGCTAATTGTAAGGTTAGAAACCTAATTCTTGAACCAATAGCATCGGCAGAAGCAGTTGTTAATGCTAGTGAAAAGGAGGCCGGAGTTTGTTTGGTTGATATTGGAGGTGGTACAACAGATATGGCAATTTTTCATGATGGAATTCTACGCCATACAGCAGTTATCCCTTTAGCCGGAAATGTTATTACAGAGGACATTAAAGAAGGATGCTCAATAATTAAAACCCAAGCTGAAGCCTTAAAAACTCGTTTTGGATCTTGTTTAAGTGCGTCCGCAAAAGAAGATGAGATAATTGCAATACCTGGTTTTAGAGGAAGAGAGCCAAGAGAAATATCAATGAAAACCCTCGCAGGAATTATTCAAGCAAGAATGGAAATGATAATAGACCAAGTATTATTTGAGATTAGAAGCAAGAAATATGAGAGAAAGTTAATCGCAGGTATTGTTTTGTCGGGAGGTGGTGCAAAAATGAAAGATATTGTTCAATTAACTGAATATCTAACAGGAATTGATGCAAGAGTAGGCACGCCTGAAGACCATTTGGGAGGAACAATTACCGAAGAAATCACACATCCTATGCATGCGACAGGTATAGGTTTAATTTTAGAGGGATTAAAAAAGCTAGATAAAGACAATAGGTTAAGCAAGCATCCAATGGCAATTCCAATTGATGCAATAGAAGAAGAGGTAGAAGAAGAAATTATTGAGGAAGAGGTGATTGAAGAAATTCCAAATAAGAAGAAATCTTCAGACGGCAAGACTAAGAGTTCTATAATATCATGGCTTGAGGGACTTTTTAAGGAAGATGGTCCTGAGTAGTAGAGGTTATAAACAATATGTTGTTAAAAACTAATAGAGATGGCATATAATCATGTTGTGTTTAATTAGTACCTTTACAAATTGAAATACATATATAAAGCAGTAATTTTAGAGTAAGTAAAATAAATAAAACGATAGATAAATGTTACAATTTGAAGCACCTAAGGAAAACTCAAACTATATCAAAGTAATTGGTGTAGGTGGAGGAGGAACGAATGCAATCAATCATATGTACAATAAGGGAATAGAAGGAGTAGATTTCATTGTTTGCAATACCGACCAAAAATCGATAGACGCAAGTCCTATCCAAAATAAAATCAAAATTGGTAAAGATGGTTTAGGTGCAGGCAATTGCCCTGAGAGAGCAAGAGAGGCAGCAATTAAGGCAGAGGCAGAAATTAAAGAAATGCTGAGTAATAATACTCAAATGCTTTTTATTGCAGCTGGAATGGGAGGAGGAACAGGAACAGGTGCAGCTCCAATAATAGCAAAGTTTGCAAAAGAGATAGAGTTTACTAATGATGAAGGCGAAAAGCTTGAAGATCAGATTTTGGTAGTTGCAATTGTAACTCTACCTTTATCATTTGAGGGGAAAAGGAGGAAGGAACAAGCAGAAGAAGGAATAAGAAACTTAAAACAATATGTTGATGCAATAATTGTTGTTAATACAGATAAAATTAGAGAAAGAGGAAATATACCATTACCAAGAATGTTTCCAATGGCGGATGATGTTCTGCTTACAGCAGCCAAAGGAATTGCAGAAATTATCACAAGCAATGCCTACATTATGGTTGATTTTAGAGACGTTCAAAGTGTGATGAAAGATTCTGGAGTAGCAATAATGGGAACCGGAACCGGTTATGGCTCAGGAGAAGAAAGAGCACTTGAAGCAATTCAGCAGGCTGCAACATCAGACCTATTAAATGACTGTGAGATAAAGGGAACAAAGAATATGCTCCTCTATATAACCACATCACCGAATGAAGAATATTCAATTACTATGGATGAATATGCAGTTATTGCAGAATACATTCAAACTCAAACAGGTAATGAGCCAGATATTATCTGGGGCCTAAAATACGATGAATCTTACCAAGACAGAATAGATATTACTCTAGTCGCAACAGGATTTGAAGAAAAAGCAATCTATAATCCATACGAGAGAAAGACCAACTTTGAGGCTACTAAACTTACGATTGAAGAACCAATAAATAATGAAGTAAAAGTAGAAGTTAAGGCAGAGACAAAAACTGAATCCGTAGTAGATATTATTAAAAAAGCTGAGCAAGAAATTGCAAATGCTCCTTTCCTAATAAAAACAGAGGCTAAAAAAGAAGAAGAATTAGCAGTAAGTATTCAAGCTAGTACAAAAACTATTAGAAAAGAATTAGATTCAAGCCCAGGTTCTTTTCACCCAACATCAAGAACAAATGATAACCCAGTTAGTAACGAAACAATTGTAGATAGAAGTGTTTTGGGAATAGAGAGAGTTAAGACTCAGGCTGAAATTTCAATAGAAACAATTGTGGCCGAAAAACCTGTTAGTAATCTTAGCTCATCCAACACAGGATATGATAATCGAATCGCACCAAAACAACCAATCTCAACCAATCCTCACTATACTGAAGATTTAGAAAAATTGATGTATGAACGTCAAAGAAGGATGGAAGAGCTTTCAAGGAAGATGCAGGATAAGAATGGTTTAGACGAAGTAATTAATATTCCAGCTTACCAACAATACAATATGGAAATTCCATTAACTAAACATTCCGAAATAAGAGAAAGCTCAAGCCTAAAAGTTGATTCATCAGGAATAACAACCAATAATAATCCATATATTCACTCAAATCCAGATTGAGAAAATTGAATAAACTAATATAAAAAGATAAGGGACGATATAATATATAGTCCCTTATTTTTCTATATATCCAAACCCTATAATAATAAATTAAAACAAGGGAAGAAAATCCTGAAACAAAGATCTATTTCTTTAATTTTAGGCGTAGGCTATTACTAACTACACTAACACTGCTTAGTGCCATGGCTCCTCCTGCTATCATTGGGTCAAGTAAGAATCCAGTAATAGGATAAAGTAGGCCGGCAGCAATTGGGATACCTATAATATTATAGATAAATGCCCAAAATAGATTTTGTTTTATTGTAATAACTGTTTGTTTGGATAGCTTTATCGCCATAGGGATTTTATTTAAATCTGAAGATATTATGGTCATCTTTGCAACATCCATCGCAATATCAGATCCCTTCCCCATTGCAATGCTAATATTAGCTTGAGCTAAGGCTGCACTGTCATTTATTCCATCTCCAATCATAGCAACAATCTTCCCTCTTTCTTGTAAGTTCCTTACAAATTCAGCCTTTTGGTGTGGTAGTGTTTCAGCCTTATAATGTTCTATACCTGCCTTTTTAGCAATAAGCTCTGCTGAGGTTTGATTGTCGCCAGTTAGCATATATATTTCTATCCCCAAATTTCTCAATTTCTTAATAGCTTCTTTGGAACTTGGTTTTATCTTATCTTCAATCCCAATGAGAGCTAAGGCTTTTTCATTATCGGAAAACCAAACTATGGAATTTGATTGCTTTATTAATTCTTTTGACTTTTCAATAAGATCTTTGTCAAATTGAATATTATTTTCAATCAAAAGGTTCTTATTCCCTGCTATATATATTGCATTTCCTATACTTGCTTTAGCTCCTTTTCCTGTAATGCTTTCAAAACCCGTAATAATAGCCTGTTCTGTATCACCAAAATAATCAATTATAGCATCAGCTAATGGGTGCTCAGATTGGTTCTCTAAGCTTACTAGAATTGCCTTTGAGGAGTCATCATTATTAAGCCAAAAAATATCTGTTACCATTGGCTTTCCTTCAGTTATTGTTCCTGTCTTATCTAATACAATAGCATTTATCTTCTTTGATAATTCAAGACTTTCAGCATCTTTTATCAAAATCCCGTTTTCAGCTCCTTTTCCCATCCCAACCATAATTGCTGTTGGTGTTGCAAGTCCTAATGCGCAAGGGCAAGCTATAACCAAAACCGTTACTAATGCAAGTATTCCATGAGTCAAACCATTATCACTACCAAAGACAATCCAAATAATAAATGCAATAATTGATATTATTATTACTGATGGAACAAAAATACCTGCAATTTTATCAACTAATTTTTGGACAGGAGCCTTAGATCCTTGTGCATCTTGAACCATTTTAATAATATGAGCAAGCATAGTTTCTGAGCCAACCTTTTCTGCCCTAAACTTAAAACTACCCTTTTGGTTGATGGTCCCTGCAAATACTTTATTGGTCTCTGCTTTTAGTGATGCAATAGGTTCTCCACTCAACATACTCTCATCAACATAAGAAGATCCTTCCGTAAGCTCTCCATCAACTGCAATTTTATCCCCAGGTTTAACAATAATGATATCCCCAATAATAATATTCTCTAATGGAGTTTCAACTTGGTTCCCATTATCCTTGACAACCATAACAGTATTTGGCTGTAGTCCCATTAGTTTTTTAATAGCAGAGGAAGCATTGCCCTTTGCCTTTTCTTCTAATAGTTTACCAATAAGTATAAATGCAATTATTACCGCAACGGCCTCAAAATAAACATGAGCTTCTAATCCTCTATTAGTCCAAAACTCAGGATATAGGGCATTGAATACACTAAAGGAATATGCCACGCTTGTACTTAGAGCAACTAATGTGTCCATATTGGCAGAAAAATGCTTGGCGTGCTTGAAGGCATTTATATAGAAGCTCTTACCAAAGAAAAATAATACAGGTGTAGCAAGAGCCCACATAATATAGTTGGCATAAGGTATATTCATAAAGAACATAGATATTATGAATATCGGAAGAGCGAGTAATACTGCTCCGATTGTCTTCCTCTTTAACTCCTTAAACTTCTTACTATTTATGTCTTCAACTTGCTGGTTATTATTTTCTTCCTCATAAATAAGTAAATCATAACCTATAGACTGTACGCTTTTTTTCAATATCTCAGGATTTGTTTCTTGAGGAATGAATTCTAATATTACTGAAGATGAGGCATAATTGACATTAACGCTAACAACACCTTGTTCAGATTTTAATAGATTCTCAATATTTACAGCACATGAGGCGCATCCCATTTGAAGTACTGGAAAGGTTTTCTTAATTGTAGGAGTATTATTGTTTCCCATTGTTGAATTTCATATTTATATTATTTAAAGTCTTAGTATCTATTTGCTTAATTAGTATTCTATAAGATAAAACGACTAATTAAATATAAAAAAAATCAAGACCTTTCTTAGTAAACGATAAATTGATAGTAATTTATTTTAAGATTCTATATTTTTACGATTTTTCTTTGTAATTTTGAGCCAAATTTAATACTTAAAAACAAGAATAATGAAAAGAATAGGATTTTTCTTTGGGATGCTACTTGTGTTTTGTCTTTCCCAATCAGTTTTTGCTCAAATAAATATTGATCCTAATGTAAAAATGAAATTATCTATTAATGATAATTCGCAAGATTATAAGGCCGAACGATTAGCTAACGACCCCCTTAATGCAGTAATATACACTTTGAAAAATGGATTAAAGGTTTATATGTCCGTAAATAAAGAAGAGCCTAGGATTCAAACCTATATTGCAGTTAGGGCTGGATCTAAGAATGATCCTGCTGAAACTACTGGTCTTGCACATTATTTTGAACATCTAATGTTTAAGGGTACAAAGCAAATAGGAACAACTGACTGGGAGGCCGAAAGTAAATATATTAAACAGATAGAAGATCTATACGAGGATTATGTAAGAGAAACAGACAATGAAAAGAGAGCTAATATATATAAGCAAATAGATAAGTTGTCTTTTGAAGCTTCCAAGCTTGCCATACCTAACGAATATGATAAATTAATGAAACTTATTGGTGCAAATGGTACCAATGCTGCAACTTCAAATGATTTTACATATTATAAAGAAAACATCCCTTCCAACCAAATTGAAAATTGGGCTAGGATTCAATCTGATCGTTTCCAAAATCCTGTCCTTCGTCTTTTCCATACAGAGCTTGAAACAGTTTATGAGGAAAAGAATATGTCACTAATAAATGATAGGCGTAAGACTAATGACGCAATGCTATTTGCTTTATTCCCTAATCATCCTTATGGAACACAAACAACTCTTGGTAGTCCAGAACACCTCCGCAACCCTTCAATGGTAGCTATTAATAAATTCTTCGACACCTACTATGTCCCAAATAACTATTGTATTGCAATGAGTGGAGATTTTGAACCAGAGCAAGCAATTAAGGTGATTGATAAGTATTTTGGATCTATTCCTGCTAAGAAAGTGCCAGCTTTTAATTATAAACCAGAGGAGCCAATAGAGAGTGTTAAAACTCTTGAAGTTTTAGGGCTTGAGGCAGAAAACTTAACAATTGCTTTTAGAATTAATGCAGGTTCAACATCTCATGAAGTAATACTTGCAAATCTCTTAGACAGAGTATTAAATAATGGTAGTTCAGGGATAATGGATATAAATATTAATCAAAAACAATTGGCTTCCAATGTAGGTTCAGGAGTTTATGATCTTAATGATTATGCTTCTTTTATCCTTCGTGGAACTCCAAAAACAGGTCAGAGCTTAGATGAATTAAGAGATTTACTCCTTAAGCAAATTGAAATATTAAAAGCAGGCGACTGGGATGAAAGCATACTAAAGTCTATTATTAACAATGAAAAACTATCTGAGATAAATAGCCTTGAAACTAATAATTCAAGAGCAATGAAGATGGTTACAAGTTATCTTTCAGGGCAAAGCTGGGCAAAAACAATAAGCCAAATGGATATTATGACAAAGGTAACAAAAGACGAACTTGTCTCTTTTGCAAGAGAAATATTCCAAGACAATAATTATGTCGTGATTAAGAAACTACAAGGAGAAGTAAAGGAAATTGAAAAGGTTGAGAAACCACCAATTACTCCAATCCATGTTAATAGAGATTTAAAATCAAAATTCTTTGAAGATATTCAACGTTCAGTGGTTAAGGAAATCGAACCAGTGTTTGTGGATTACACTAAAGACCTAAAGCTTGCTAAACTAGATAATGGAGCAGAGATAATATATGTGCCAAACACTCAAAACGAAACTTTCTATTTGGCTTATGAATATGATTTTGGAGTATTATCCAATAAGCGTTTAGGCCTAGTAGGATATTATCAAAGTCAGCTTTCAACCCCTAAGCTATCAGTTGAAGAGATTAAAACACAGTTCTATAATTTAGCTTGTAATATTAGAATATCTTCAGGAGATGATTTCACAAGAATAACCCTAAGTGGACTTTCGGAAAACCTGCCTTCTGCAATAACCTTATTAGAAGAAATACTAAGCAACCCAAGAATTGAAAAGGAAGCACTCGATAATATTGTAAAAAATATCTTGAAAAATAGGAATGACGCTAAGGCAAAGCAAGCAAGTTGTTTTTCTGCTCTTACTAATTATGTAACTTACGGAAAAGAAAATGCTCACTACGACCTTATCCCAGAATCTGAACTTTTGAAACTAAGTCCAGATATGATAATGAACGATATTAATGACCTAACAAATTATCAACATAGGGTTCATTTCTATGGCAATATTTCTATAGAAGAGTTAAAAACGCTATTAAATGCAAAACATACTTCATCTCCAAAGAAACTAAAGCTTGCACCTAAGGTTAAGCAAATCGATCCTATCCCAACAAAGGAAAATAAAGTATATTTTGTTCATTATGATGCTAAGCAATCTTATTGTCGCCAGCTAACAAGAGGTGGTATTTACGATGAAAGCCAAGCTCCTGTAATAGCTCTCTATAATCAGTATTTTGGAGGATCTATGAACTCAATAGTATTTCAAGAATTAAGAGAAAAACGTTCTTTGGCTTATCAATCATCATCACGATACATTTCCCCATCACGTATAGATGGCTATTATCAAAATATGTCTCATATAGCTACTCAAAACGATAAGGTAATTGATGCCTTCGATGCCTTCAATGAACTGTTTGATAAAATGCCTATAGCACAACAAAACTTTGATTTAGCTAAGGATGCAATGATTTCTAATTATAGAACATCCCGCATAATAAAAGAAAATATAATATATTCTTATCTAAGAGATTTGAAAATGGGAAGGAAGTCCAGCCCAAACAAGACTATGTTTGAAGCAATTCCTAATATAAAGATGGATGATATAGTTAAATTTAATAATCAATATATCAAATTAAAGCCAAGAACCTACGTTATCTTAGGTAATAAAGACCAAGTTAATTTAAAGGCTTTAGAAAAATATGGGAAGGTTGAAACCCTTAGTTTAGAAGAGATATTTGGTTATTAAGCTTAAGATAGAGATTTTTGTAAAGTAGAAAAGAAAGAAAGATATGAGAAAAAGTGGAGTGTTATTGGGAGCAATTATTTTGTTAATTAGTCTGTTTTATCAAAAAGTAGAAGCTCAAACAACAAATTGGTATGGAGAATTAAAAGTTTCGGTGCAGTTGCTCCCAATAACATTGAAGATAGAACAGAGTCCCGACACAACAATAATACTTATGGGCTCTCCCTCACAAACAAAAGAAATGTTTGGAGTAACAAAGCAAAGAATAGAAGGTGATTCTATACTATTTTCAATTAAGAATATGGGACTTGTCTTTAGGGGAAAGTATAATGAGACTAAGGATAGTATTTTTGCAATATTTAAACAAGGATTTGTCTCCGAGGACTTAGTTTTAGCTAAGACCGATAAAACATTTGAAATAAAACGTCCTCAAGAGCCAAAGCCACCTTATCCATATATTGAGGAAGAACTAAGTTTTAAGGTTCCAGGAGTAAACTACGATTTTAAAGGAACCCTAACTCTACCTTCTAAAGAAGGGAAATATCCTTGCGTAATTCTTGTTACAGGCTCAGGTCTTGAAAATAGAGATGAAGAAATATTCGCACATAAGCCTTTTAAAGTAATTGCAGATTATCTAACAAGGAATGGTATTGGCGTATTTAGATATGACGATAGAGGATGGGGCATTGAAACTGTTGATTCCTCAATAATAAATGCCACAACTCTCGATTATGCTATTGATGCACAAGCTGCATTTAAGATGTTAAAAAATCATCCTAATATAGATAATAACAATATTGGTATGCTTGGTCATAGCGAAGGAGGAGCCATTGTTTCAATCTCTGCATCTCAAAACTCAGATATTAAATTTATTATTCTTCTTGCAGGTCCAGGCATGAAAGGAATTGATGTCCTTACTCAACAAAATACCGCCTTCTTCGAAAAAGCAAATATGCCAAAGTATGCCCTTGACTTCCAATTATCAGCCTTAAATAAAATATACAAGCTTATAAAAAAAGACCTATCAAATAAAGAGATAGATAAAAGAATGAATAAATGGTATGAAAAGGCATTAAGAAAGATTGATGTGGAAAAGAGAAAAAATATTCAGTTTACAAGCCCAGCAATGAGGACTCAATTCAATGCTCAGTTAAGTTCAAAGTGGATGAGGACATTCCTTAAGCTCGACCCATCAGACTATTTAAAGAAGGTTAAGCAGCCAGTTTTTGCAATCAATGGAACCAATGATATACAAGTACTCTACCAATACAACCTCCCAGCAATAGAGAAAGCACTTATGAAAGCAAAGAATAAAAATTATCAAATCTTTACAGCAGTTGGTATGAATCACCTATTTCAAGAAAGTAAGACAGGAATGATTGACGAATACTCAACCATAGAACAAACAATATCGCCAATAATATTATCCCAAATAAAAAACTTTATTAAAGAAAACACAAAGAATAGTAAGAAATAATGAAATACACAAAGTCTTTTATTAGATTCATTTTTTGGAAATTTTGGTTACTTAGAGCTTGGACAAGAGCAAGGGTATTGAAAAATGACCAAGATGAATCTGTTTCTATATTTGCAAACGTATTTCTTAATACTATTAGGAAAAAATTAAGTATTGAAGATAAGATTTGGGTCAATAATATTGAGTCCATGCGTAAGGAATTTAAAAGAGACTATAGTGAGGTAATAGTAACTGATTATGGAGCAGGGAGTCCAAATCTCAATCGCACAGATAGCCAGATGCATATTGGACAAGTATTAAGCACTACAGTATCTTCAATGAACTCTTCCAGTCAATCGCCATTTTGGTCACTACTACTTTACAAAATTATTAGTCAGTTTAAACCCAAAACAGCCTTAGAGTTAGGTACCAACTTAGGAATATCTGCCGCCTACCAAGGAGCAGCCCTCACCATCTACTCTTCAGGAAAGCTAATAAGCATGGAGGGATCGGCATCATTAATTGAAAAATCCAGAAAACACTTTACCTATCTAGGTCTAATTAATATAGAAACGGTAGAAGGACGTTTTTCAGATAACCTAAGCAAAGTATTGGAAGATCACCATCCAATCGACTATGTCTTTATTGATGGACACCATAACCAAGACGCATTAGTTAACTATTTCAATACCATACTGCCTCACCTCTCCAATAAGTCTATAATAATAATTGATGATATAACATGGTCAAAAGGAATGAAATTAGCATGGAAGAAAATCAATAATAATGAAAACATCAAGCTAATTTTCAACCTCAATAAACTAGGAGTATGCTTTATAGACAAAGACAATAAAGTACAGCAAAGGAAAATAAAACTCTAAAAATTTCTTTCTTCATTTCCCCAATTTTTTTCAAAAACCTTTTATTAATACAGAAATATTGTTGTATTTTGTACTGATCTAAGACTATTGGAAAAGAGTTGTAATGGTAGTCTTCTCAAATATTTATTTTAAAAACAACCTCAATAACAATGTGATTTTATATATTAATTATGGCTCACTTGAAATATTTGGGGACTAAGCGAAAAGTTTATAAAGTCTGAATCGGAAAAAGTCAGTATCAGTAACTCCTCTTAGATTAGCTCTAAAGAATTTGCTCGCAGTTGTATTTGATAGTATGTGCAACGGTATTAAATTCCTTCAGTTGTAATCTCTCAGTCTTATCTATCCATTTTAAGAGTCTATCCTTTGCATCACTTCTTGAATGAAGTTCGTATATGCTCCTAAATTCTAATATGTGTTCATATGCCGTTTTTAAGAGAGGATAATGTTTAAATAAAAGCTTGGCTCTTTGTTCTCTTGTA